>JBEQAF010000139.1:0-2705 GCA_041640455.1 bacterium | reverse complement strand
TATATGGTCCCCGGATCACCGCCTATTGCCACAGCTACCTCAAGTCTTTTATTTAATTTCTCAGCCTTAATATAATGATGTGAGCCATCTTTATGAAGATGCCAGTGCATGCCTGTAGTTTTTGCATCGTAGATATGCATCCGGTACATACCGCAGTTTCTTATCCCTGTTTCTGGATCTTTTGTAAAAACAAGCGGTAGAGTAATAAACCTTCCACCATCCTTAGGCCAGCAAAAAAGTGCTGGTAGTTTTGTTACATCAGGATTTTCTTCAACAATCTCCTGACAGGGGGCATTTTTAACCATTTTTGGGAAAAATCTTGCAAATTCAAAAAGCTGGGGGAGCATTTTAATCTTATCCAGAACAGACTCAGGCGGCTTTTGTTTGAGAAGTTTCTCTATCCGTCCGGGAATCTCTTCTATATCTTCAACCCCAAGAGCCCATGCTGTTCTTTTAAAGGAGCCAAAAAGATTTGTAACCACAGGGAATTCCGAATTTTCTACATTTTCAAAAAAAAGTGCAGATCCGCCTTTTTTCGATACCCTATCTGTAATCTCAGCTATCTCAAGATTATATGATACAGACTCCTTTATGCGAACAATCTCCCCTTTTTTCTCAAGGAAATCAATAAACTCTCGGAGGTCTCTAAAAGCCAACTATTTGCCCCTTATTCTATAAAGATATTCCGTAATTATCTCCACATCTTCTTCTGATATGACATTGCCTGCTGTCTTCTTTCTCATTCTGATTACCGTATCTCTCCAGCCCTTTTTGGTCTTTTTTCTTTCGAGAGTGGTTTCTAAATCATGACATATGGAGCATCTGCTTTCAAAGATAGCTTTTGCCTGTCGTTCATCAAATGCATGTGCTAAGGAGATTGCAAAAATCACAAAAAGGATGATCAGACTATTCTTCATAACTTTGTGCCCTCACAATTATAAAGTATGCTATCACAAGCACCAGTATTACTCCGGCACTTACCACTATCTCATAAAGTTTTTCAACCGGCGGATGCTCAACAGTAGATGTCTGTACCTCTATTAACAGAATTCTTCTGACCGATGCGATTATGCCCACATCAAGGAATGGTAGAAGGCTAAACTTCTGCTTTCTCAGAAATCTTATGATAGTCCACAGTATCTCAAGTATGATTAAAGCAAGAAGCACCTCATTGACTACCTCAACCAGCTTTATAAGCTCTGTACTAAAAGCGTTGGAAACAGCCTTATACAGAACAACAGCACAGACAACTATTAGTATAAAAGCTGCTATAATATGAAATATCACGTCAATCTTAATCAGCAATATCCGAGACAGATCAACAAGATCGTTTTTATTTTTTTCCTGCATACAAAACCCTTTGGTTAAAAGATTTTCAGATAATATTATCAGATTTTTGAACCCTAAAAGTCAATCTAATAAGCCTTTGTCCGCTATATTATTCTTGCGTGATTAAAAAAAACTTTAAATTAAAAAAGATTTATGTTATCTTATATTATAGTGTTATTATGAAGAAAATCTGCCTTATTCTATTGATAATAGTGGTTTTTAACAGCCAGCTTTATGCCCAGAAATATTCACTAATAGTTTCAGATATTATAGTTCCATCTGGTATCTCTCTGGATAGTCTTAAGGTAACCTACAGTATAAGGGAAGAGTTAGCTACAAACGATTATTTCTCAGTTCTTAGCAGAAATATTTCCAACAGTATGCTTATGGGCAACGGAAATGGTAATGGCAATGGTATCTCTTATTCTAAAAAAAATAAAAACAGAATAGATATCCTTAGAGATATTCTGATTGCCAATAATGTGGATTTTGCCTTTATTGCAGAGATAGAAGAGAAAAGCGGTTCTTACATTTTAAATGCCTCTTTGTTAAATCATGAAGGTCCTATTTTTTATTACACAGAAAATATAGAGCCTGAGGAGAAAAACATTGAGGGAGCCTTAATAAACATTGTAAAAAGAATAAACGAGCTCCTTAATCTAAACGAGAATGATAACATTAACCCCTATGAATTTGATGAAATGGTTTACATCCCTGGCGGTAAGGCAATTATAGGAAGTTTCAATGGAGATCCAGACGAAGCACCCCAGAGGGAGGTAGTAATCCCCGGTTTCTACATAGATAAATATGAGGTTACAAATGCCCAATATGAAAGGTTTGTAAAGGCAACCGGCAGAAAGCAGCCAGTTAATGTGGTTAATTCGGAATATACGGTCTGGAAAGACGGAACCTATCCTCAGGAACTGGCTTATCATCCTGTGGTAAATGTTACCTGGTATGATGCCAAAGAATACTGCGAGTGGGTAGGTAAAAGGCTGCCTACAGCGCTGGAATGGGAAAAAGCTGCACGAGGTCCATACGGCAATATTTATCCGTGGGGAAATGAATATTTTGATGGATATGCCAACCTTTTTATGAAAGGTGTATCCTACGAAAAGCAAAAAACAGTTCCGGTGGGAACCTATACCAAATCAAAAAGTTATTACGGTGTTTACGATCTGGCTGGAAATGTCTGGGAATGGACGGATACAAGCGCGCCGACCAAAGATAAAAACGGTAGATCCTTAAGAAAAATTGCCAAAGGGGGCGGCTGGGGGTTTAATGGCAACAAATATTCAGCCCGGGCTTCTTACGGGCTCTATTTCACCCCAGACTATACAAGCAACTGCCTTGGCTTTCGCTGCGCCAAATAAATA
>JBEQAF010000138.1:0-2788 GCA_041640455.1 bacterium | reverse complement strand
AAGACATTACCGTGATGGCAGACAGAGAGAAGCTATTAAGGGTCTTTATAAATATTATTAAAAATGCAAGAGAGGCGATGGGAGAGAATGGAGTGCTTACAATCAGTGTTCAAGTATTAAAAAACATGGTGCGTGTTATATTTGAAGATAATGGTTCAGGATTTAGCAGTGATTATCTAAATAGAGCATTTGAACCATTTTATACAACCAGGGCAAAGGGGGCTGGTCTTGGACTTGCTTATTCAAGAAAGGTTATAGAAAGTATGGGCGGTGAAATAATTGTCGGAAATAGAAAGGATACAATTGGCGCAAAGGTGGAGATAAAACTGAAAAAGGGAAAAAACTTATGAGAATACTTATAGTTGATGATGATGAGCTTATGAGGGATTTTATGTTATCTACTCTATCTCAAGATGATTATGAGATAGAAGAGGCTGATAGCGCAGAAAAAGCTCTTAAACTTTTGGGAAAGAAAGATTTTGATATTGTAATTTCTGATATCAAGATGTCAGGCATGTCAGGGATTGAATTATTTCATAAAATTTATGACCTAAAACCCCAGATTAAATGGATCCTTATAACAGCCTATGGTTCCATAGAAGAGGCAGTATCTGCTATAAAAAAAGGTGCCTTTGATTATCTTACAAAGCCTTTGAAAAATCCTGACGAGTTAAGAGAGGTTGTAAAAAAAGCTGCCTCAGAGATAAAGATGAGCGAAAAGATAGAGCTTCTAAAAGAGGAGATTGGAAAGGGATTGCCGCCTCTTGAGATTATCTTCTGTGGCAGAAAGATGAAAGAAGTATTTAATCTTGTAAAAGAGGTAGCTTTGACAAATGCAACTGTTCTTATTACTGGCGAAAGCGGTACTGGAAAAGAGCTTGTGGCAAGAACCATTCATTCTTTGAGTCTTAGAAGTAAGGAACCCTTTGTGGCGGTGAACTGTGCCGCATTATCTGAATCGGTACTGGAGAGTGAGCTGTTTGGTCACGAAAAAGGTGCTTTTACAGGAGCCATTGCTACAAGAAAGGGGAGGTTTGAGCTTGCCGATCGGGGAACCATATTTCTTGATGAGATCGGTGAAATATCTCAACCAATTCAGGTTAAGCTTTTAAGGGTTATTCAGGAGAAGGCTATTGAAAGAGTAGGAAGCTCAAATCCCATAAAGGTTGATATAAGGATCGTCTCTGCAACAAACAAGGATCTCAAGAAGGAGATCTCAGAAGGGCGTTTCAGGGAAGATCTTTATTATAGACTAAACGTATTCCCCATCCATCTGCCACCACTCAGGGAAAGAACAGATGCCATTATCCCGCTTGCAGAATATTTTATTGTTAAATATGGCAGAGAGCTTAAAAAGGATGTATCAAGGTTAAGCGATGAGGCAAAGCAGTCCATTCTTGAGTATAAATGGGAGGGGAATATCAGAGAGCTTCAGAATGTGATAGAAAGGGCTGTTATTATATCAAGGGGAGTCATAGAGAAAAGACATCTTAATCTTAATATATCTGCCGATGTGGAGAAAAGATTTAAAGGCAGTCTTTCAGAGCTTGAATATGATGCCATAATAGATGCATTAAAAAAGACAGGCGGCAACAAGAAAAAAGCCGCAGAACTGCTCGGCATATCGAGAAGAACACTCCATAGTAAAATAAATTTTTATGATATTAAGGATTTTTAGCACAGTTTTTGCATGTAAAGCTAATATGAAAAAACATCTGATATTTTTAGTCTTTCTTTTTTCTTTTTTAATTCTTCCTGCTGTCTCTATGGCTGAAGATGACCTGTTGAAGAAAAGCGGCATTCTCTATCCTGAAGGCTATGATCTGAATACTGTTACAGAGGTTAAGGGTATATTGAAAAATCTTGTCTTATCTGAAAAAGGACCTGCCCATTTTACCCTTTTAAGCGGTCTGGACAGCTATGTGATTTTTATGTCTCCCCGATGGTATCTGGAGGATCTGAATTTTAGCATCTCAGAGGGAACAGAGATTACCGTGGTGGGGTCTAAATCTATGGGTAAAGATGGTAATCTTTATATTATTGCCAGGGAGATAAAGCTTTCCAACAATCAGGTTTACAGCTTTAGAGGTAAGAGCGGTATGCCACTCTGGCGTGGCAACTTACAGAGAGAAAGATTCCCCGAGATGTTGAGAAGCAGAGGCGGGGCAGGAAAGGGAAGGAGATAGGTGAAAAGGTTTTTTTTGATAGTTTTTTTTCTGTTTCCGGTAGCTAACGTTTATGCAGAGGCTGATATATCAGTTTCATACAGCTATTATTCCAACATTAACAGGTCAGTTGATAGCAGACTTTCTGATAGCATCATCTCCTTAGATATGGCTTATAAATATAAAGGAGATGATGAAGATAGACTTGAGCCCCAGCTATTCATTAATCTATATGGTGCCAGATATGTTAAATATGAAGAGCTAAGCTATGCAGAATTAAGCCTTTCTCCTTCCGTAATATATCACCTATCAGCTAATGTCTCTGCCATGGCAGCTGTTAATTTTGCTGGAAGGGCTGTTAATGATCAGCAACAGAATGCTCTGATCGGAGGATTAGCCCTTTCCTTATCAGAGAATATTAGTGATGAGCTCACCTTAAGCCAGTATTATTATTTCAAAAAGACCTTTGCGGACAATGATCTATACTCATCTAACTCTCATACACTGGGACTTTCTCTGGATTATGAGCTTTTCAGCAATAGCTTTATCAGCCCGGTTTATGAATTTTCCTATACAGACTCATTTAGAACCTCAAAGATCTCTGAAACCACCACATCAAATTC
>JBEQAF010000137.1:0-2789 GCA_041640455.1 bacterium | reverse complement strand
TCTTTAGCTTCCCTGAGCTAAGACTGTTAGGTCCTGATAGCTACTATCACTTAAGGAGGATTATCTATACCTTTCAAAACTTTCCTGATGTGCTTGTGTTTGATAAGTTTCTTTCATATCCTGATGGAGATTTTGTCCCCTGGACCCCTTTATTTGACTTCTTTTTGGGCTTTATCGGAAGGATTTTTGGTAATCCTGTTACACCTTCAGTTTTTATGCCTTATATTTTTTCCGTATTTTTGTTTACCCTTGTATATTTTTTTCAAAGAAAACAGGGGGCAACTTCTTTGTTGGTCACACTTATTATACTTAGCTGTTCTCTTAATTTGTCTAATATTCAGAGCGCCGGTTATATAGATCATCATTGCCTGGAAGTACTGCTTGTGTGCTTATTTTATTTTGGATTAAGTTATAAGCTTAATCTTTTGAAAAGATCTATACTTTTATCTCTGGTTGTGAGCCTTAGTTTTTTAAACTGGCCAGGCGCACCTCTATATTATGGACCCGTTTTTATTTTCGTTATATACAAGCTTTTAAAAAAAGAGCTTGTTAATGATCTGCTATCTCTCCTTAGTATATCCTTTTTGACCACCAGTGCTATCTTAACTTTTTATTTAAACTTTACTAAATTTAATGTGTTCCCCTATTCATTTAAATATCTATCCGGCTTTCAGAGGGACTTCGCTTTTATTTCTGGCGTCTTTTTCTTAAGTCTCTATCTTTATTCAAGCAGGGCTATGTCTAAATATATTGTTTTTACCATAATCTTTATAGCTCTTGTATTAAGAAATGAGCTTCTGTTTGAAGTTTTTAAAGGCATGGCTTATCTGGGAAAAACACAGGAGAGCAGGCTGATGAAAATGGTATATGAGTCGAACCCTCTTTTTTTCGGACCAAACCAGTTTATTGAAGATGAGATAAAAAGAAATATTATGAGCTTTACACCCATGCTTTTTTGTATACCCTTAATATTGTATAACTTTGTAAAAAGGAGAATTTTTGATATAAATTTTTTTGCCTTCTGCTTTTTCTTTCTATTAACCTGCTTTCAGCTAAGAATGGGTTATTTTCTAATGCCCTTTTTTGCAATTGTTTCAGGTATATGGATTAAGAATCTAAAAAAACAGCTGTCTCTGGTAATTTTAATCATTTTAGGCATCTATTCTTTGGTCTTTTATATATTTCGATATAATTTGGGTCCTGTAGCTTTTGATCTGGCAAAAAATCCGCTTTATGAAACCATGCATTATTTACGAGAAAAAACGCCCCAACAAGAGCTTTTTTTAAAAGACCAGACACCCTATGGTGTTCTCTCAAACTGGTCTATAGGCCATTATGTTATTACCCTTGGTGGCAGACCTGCTGCTGCCCATAACTTTATAGCCATAGCAAAAAATAATAAGGAGGTTAGCTATATAAAGGCAGTCTTTTCAAAAACGGAAGAGGATGTAGTAAGCATAATGGATCAGCTAAATACGCCATATATTGTGCTTTCAGATTTGGAGGAGATTATTTTATCAGGCTGGCATGTTTTATATGAAGGAGAAAATCCATATGCCGTATATGGGAAAAATGAGATTAAATTAAATGATAGGGTTGATGAGCTATTTTTACACAGACTGAAATACGGGGAGTCCGCAAAGTATCTAAGACTTGTTTATGAAGCCGATTATATGGGTAATTTGCTTTACTACTATGGTGTTTTTGAGAGGGTCAAAGCCGCTAAAATAACAACCGATAGAGCTGGCAAAATTTTAGTATCCCTATCTACTGTCAATGATGATATATCCTTAGAATACAACCCAGAAAAGATTAATGATCGATATGTATTTACTATACCCTATTCATCTGAGCAGAATGATGAGGTGAGGGTAAACTCTATTGTGTTTAAAACTGAAAGGGAAGAGCGGGCATTGAAAATATCAGAAAAAGATGTGATATTGGGAAAAGAGATCTATTTAAGGTAACGGCGCATTAAAAGCTCAACTGTTTTTTGGGCAATAATAGATGTAGCCTTATCGTTTGGATGTTTGTCCTTTGAATGAACCCAGAGCTCACGGTCTTTAAGGTTTTTAAACTCATCAAGAAAGTCTATAAAGGCTATATTATTATTGGCAAAAAAGCTTCTCATAAAAAGATGAATCTCGTTGAAAGGGTAAGCGTGTAATTTATAGAGGATAGGAAAATAAAGAACAAGGAATGGCATGGCTCTTTTTTCACACTCTGCTTTAATTTTAAGAAGAGAGGTTAAATTTTCATTAAGCCAGTAAGCATTTTTATCTGAATAGTGTAAATAGTAGTACTCTATGGTTTTTTTCTCTGATACTAATGAAAAGGAGATACGTTTAATAAGCTTTATTATATATGAAGTTTTGTATAAATCTTCATCTGATTTAAGATTAACGGAAGCCCCTTCAAAAAAGTCAACTAACCTTGGATTAAAAAAAACTTCTTGACCTGTAAAGATATAAGGAGGTTCCTCCATATCATTTATTGTTAACCCGAGAATTACTATGTCTGGATTAAACCTTATAACCTCATTGATAAAAATATGATAGTTATTATAGATGTTTGTAGCTGGCATACCAAAGTTAAGACATTCAAAGGTATATCTGCTATTTAAATTGTTTAAATGACCACATATTTTTTCTGAGAAAGTTTCTCTATCATCTAATCCCCAGCCAAAAGTAAAGGAATCTCCCAGAAAAGCTATTCTTATTGTGTTTAAGGGCTTTTGTAGATTGAAATCAGGTCCTCTGAATCCCTGGTTATTTATTTTAATTTTAACC
>JBEQAF010000136.1:0-2908 GCA_041640455.1 bacterium | reverse complement strand
AAAACGCTCATAGGCTGATCCTCCATCCTTTAAGTGATCTCACCTTCCTCTGCCAGGAGAAACCCAGTCTCTTCATTATATCAAGTATTCTGTGGAAAGCCTCTTTCCTGCTTATGGTTTCCTTTGCATTCTTCCATTCACCTCCTTTTACTTCAATAAAATCAAACTGGTTAATATGTCTATACCTATCTGGTAAAATTTCTGCGATTTTCTTGACAAGAGACCATTATGTGCTAAAATTGCTTGAGTATATAAGATATGCTAAAAATTTTATTTCTTTGCACCGGTAATTCTTGCAGAAGCCAGATGGCTGAAGGTATTGCAAATAACCTTTATGGAGACAAAATAAAGGCTTTATCTGCGGGATCAAATCCGGCCGGTTTTGTCCATCCTATGGCGATTGAGGTAATGAAAGAGATTGGCATAGACATTTCGAGTTATAAATCAAAACCTGTTGAAGATATTGATATTAATCAGATGGATTATGTCATAACACTTTGCGGTGATGAAAATGAACCATGCCCTATTCTACCAGCTTCAGTTAAAAGACTGCACTGGGATTTAAAAGATCCCGCTAAAGCTGAAGGAAGTTACGACGAAAAACTGGCATTTTTCAAAAAAATAAGGAATGAGATTAAACACAGGATTGAAAATCTTTTGGAGGTGTGAATGGAAAAAATCGTTGGGAAGCTTTCTTTTCTGGATAGATACTTAACCTTATGGATCTTTTTAGCCATGTTTTTTGGTGTGCTTCTTGGTTATTTCTATCCCCCTATTGTTGATTTTATTAATTTTTTTCAATACGGCACCACCAATGTTCCCATAGCAATAGGATTGATTTTAATGATGTATCCACCGCTTGCAAAGGTTAAATATGAAGAGCTTGGAGAAGTTTTCAGAGATAAAAAGGTACTTACCCTCTCCCTTGTTCAGAACTGGGTTCTGGGTCCATTTTTAATGTTTTTCCTTGCGATTCTTTTTCTCCATAACCATCCACATTACATGTATGGCTTAATCATGATAGGACTTGCCCGCTGTATTGCAATGGTAATTGTCTGGAATGACCTTGCTTGCGGAGACAGAGAATACGCAGCAGGTCTTGTTGCCTTCAATGCTATATTTCAGGTGTTATTTTTTTCCATTTATGCATACTTCTTTATAACAGTTCTACCACCTCTGTTTGGCTTAAAAGGGACAACCGTAGACGTTACTATAGGACAGATCGCTGAGAGTGTGTTTATCTACCTCGGGGTTCCCTTTATTGCTGGCATTTTATCAAGACTTTTAGGACTTAAACTAAAAAGCAAAGAATGGTATGAAAAAAGGTTTATTCCTAAGATTAGCCCTATAACACTAATAGCCCTTCTTTTTACAATTGTTGTCATGTTTGCACTAAAAGGTGAGTATATAGTTAAGTTACCGCTTGATGTTGTTAGAGTAGCCGTACCTCTGCTTTGTTATTTTGTAATTATGTTTCTTATTTCCTTCTACATGAGCAAAAAGTTCGGTGCAAATTATGAAAAAAGTGCCACTCTTTCTTTCACAGCTGCAAGTAATAACTTTGAACTAGCAATAGCAGTGGCTGTTGCCGTATTTGGAATTAACTCTGGCGAAGCCTTTGCCGCAGTGATCGGTCCTCTTGTGGAAGTTCCCGTTTTGATCGGGCTGGTAAATGTAGCCCTCTATTTTCAACGGAAATATTTTAAAGATCAGTACTGCAAAGTGGAAGATTTAAATCCTCTTGGATAACAGTTAAGGCTATGAAGGCTCTGGCAATACTGAGCAAGGAAGATATAGAGCTACTTTTAAAGTTAATAAAGGATGAAAAGGGCGCTGAAGCTCTAACTTTTTTAAAAAAGCTTGAAAAAAATATTAGCAGATTAATGGAGCCTCACTGAAAGCCTGTTTTCGAGCTTTCGGGAAAAGCTACCTATGTTGAAAAGTTGCTTTCATTAAGGAGAAACCTATGAAAGAGCAGGATAGCAAAGTAGTTGTTTCCCTATCACAGGAAGAGTTTCAGAAACTTAAAATGATAGTCCTGGATGAGGACGAGAAAGAGGCTTTGAAGTTTATCAAAATTATTGTGAAAAGAATAAACGAATCATTAAATAAAGGCTTAAACGTAGGGATTTAGTAAGTTTAAGTACTTCTTCTCATTAAGACATAAACACAGTAATAACCGCAGATTGTCATGAGCTGCGCCTATTTTCTAAAAAAGAACTTATATATTACTCCTTCCAGATCCTGTTGATGATGCGCTTGATTTTTTCTTCGTAGATTTTTATAAGCTCTCGGCAACCGTTAAAATAACTTTGCATTCAGCTTCAATTTTGGCAACGTTTTATCGTTGAACGGAAAGAGTTGGAAGATGTATTTTAACCTGCACCCCATATTTTGGAACAACAGAAATATGAATATATTTAAAGGGGTTGCTAACTACGAAACAGTCAAGGTATCCTGTTGAAAAGATTATACAGTTCCTTTCAGAATTAGAGCTTTTAGGCTTTTCTCAAGCTTCATTCTGCCGTAAAAAATTTATTCAAAAAGTAACTTCCTTAGACTAAGATTTAAACTTAAAGGCGTGCAAAAATATTCTCTTATTTATTCTGTTAAAAAATGGGGGTGCATCAACTCTCACGCTTCCCTGTAAGCTTCCCACTCAAACCTCTTTATATTTCTCCTTTTCCTGTCAAACTCAATACCCACAAGATATATGGGAAGACCTAAAGACCTGTATTTTTCCGCATAGCCTCTCTCTTTTATCTGCTTGAGCGCACTACCCTCTACCTTACCCTTTATCAGCTTAAACTCAAAGATAAATACCCCATGTCTTAACACTACCGCCATGTCTATCTTGCCATAACTGGTCGTATCCTCACATCTCACATCCAGCCCCAGCGACGCAAAG
>JBEQAF010000135.1:0-3152 GCA_041640455.1 bacterium | reverse complement strand
CTCCACAGATATGGTACCTTTATGCTCCTTTATAATTTTTAAAGCCACTGTAAGCCCCAGTCCGGTTCCTTCCATCTTGGAGGTAAAAAATGGATCAAATATATATTTTAGATCCTCTGGCTTTATACCCGTTCCGTTATCCTCTATGTTTATTAAAAAGCTCCTGTCGTCTTTTTTTGTAGATACTTTTATCTGACCATTCACAGAAACCGCATCTATGGCATTATCAATAATATTTGACAGGGCTTTTATAAAATGACCTCTGTCCATCAGAATTTTTGCATCCCTGTCATCATAGTTTTCCATAATATTAATATTTTTTTGACCAATCTTATCCTTAAGCTCCTCGACCGATTCCTTAACTGCCTGATTAATTGAATACTCCTCATCTCTTTTTATATTCATAGTTTTAAACTCATATATGTCCTTTATCATTTTTTCAAGACGTTTTACCTCTTTGTTTATTTCATTTACAAAAAAATATTTAGGATCGTCTTTATCTATCATGGTCATCAAACGGTTTGCAAAGCCACCGATTATAGTAAGAGGATTTCTTATCTCGTGAGCTACCCCTTCCATCATGGTAGAGAGGGCTACAAGTTTCTCAGCCTTAATCTTCTCCTCTACCTTTTTTTGAGTTTTAAGATTAGCTGTTATTCTTGCCTTAAGCTCGTTAAAATCAAAGGGCTTGGTCACATAATCAATGGCACCGGTTTCAAAACCTCTTACCTTGTCAGATACCTCTGCCTTTGCGGTTAGCAGTATTACGGGCATATCCTTAGTCTTTTCATTTTTTCTTAATATTTCAAGGACTTGAAAGCCATCCTTTTTGGGCATCATTATATCAAGCAGAATAAGGTCGGGTAACTCTGAGAAGGCTTTCTCGAGGGCTTCATCTCCATCATAGGCTGTGGATACCTGATAACCCAGAGCTTTCAGTCTCTTTTCAAGTAGATTAACATTATCTTCTTCATCGTCCACAACAAGTATTCTCTGCTTTTCCATATCTATACCTCTATAGTCTTAATGGATTTTTTAATCTCCTCCAGTAGATCCTTCTTGTCCAGCATGGATTTTATAAATATCCTTTTCACATCAGCAAGAAGTCTCGATTTCTCATCCTCAGAGAGCTCTCCACCGGTTATAACAATTACAGGTATCTGGGAAAGCCCTTTCTTTTTCATCTCCTCCAGCACATCAAATCCAGAAACCTCAGGCATAAAAAGGTCTAACAGGATAAGTCCTGGCTTTTCTATAAGAAGACTTTCGATAAGCTCCCTGCCGTTATTAAAGCTTTTGACCTTAAAACCCTCCTCAATCAGAATCTTCTCAATAAGCCTTAGAGCATCGGGGTCATCATCAACTGCATATATGGGTTTATCTTTTATGGCATCTTCAATCTTTCTAAGCTCCCGCAAAACATCTTCTTTAATTATGGGCTTTAAAATGTAGTCGATGGGACCTATGGTATAACCTTTTTTTGTGTCAGTCTCTATGGAGATAAAAATTATTGGAATAACTGCTGTTTCAGGATCTTCCTTTAATTTTTGAAGAATTGACCAGTTTTTTTCCTCCGAATAAATTATATCCAGCACTATAGCCATGGGCTTTTTTCTTTTTATCTCATTGATAGCATCTTCCATAGTTGAATAATAGACCATGTAGCCTTCCTTAGATAAAAAATCATACAGAATCTGCAATATGTCTTCCCGCTCTTCAATTATTACCAACCTTTTTTCTTTAGATTTTGACAGGGGCACCTCCACGGTAAACGGAAGCAGATATTCTTCCGATAATGGGAGTGTAAATATCATGGTTGTTCCTTTATTTTCAGCGCTTTCAAACCAGATAGAGCCACCATGCATCTCCACAAGCCTTTTTGTGATACTGAGTCCAAGCCCGGTTCCTTTTGGTTTTTTTGATTTATCATCGGTTACCTGTCTGAAGGCTTCAAAAATCTGAGAGTGATACTGTTCTGGTATGCCTATGCCAGTGTCTTTTACATATATCTCAGCCCAGCTTTTATTAATCTGATCCTTTCTTATATGATAACCCACCTCAATATACCCTTCATCGGTAAACTTAACGGCATTGCTTAAGAGATTTATCAAAATCTGGGAAAGTCTCTGTCTGTCTGCCAGAAGTGTTATATCTTTATCTATATTTCTAACTATTTTTAAATTTTTACTGTTTATAAGCGGCTCAACTATAGTTATGGCTTCATTTAAAACCTCTGTAAGGCTAACCTTATCAATTTTAAGCTCCATCTTACCAGCCTCTATCTTTGATAGATCCAGAATGTCATTTATCAGCTGTAACAGATGCTTCGCGTTTTTCTCTATTCTTCTAAGGTCATCTCTCTGATCATCTGTAATATCTCCATCCACACCATCTAAAATCAGCTGGGTATAACCAATTATGGAGTTTAATGGTGTTCTTAGCTCATGGGACATGGTAGCCAGAAACTGAGACTTTAGCCTGTCTACCTCTTTTAAATGAATATTTGCCTCCTCAAGAAGCTTTGATTTTCTTTCCAGTTCAATAGTCCTTTCCTTTACCTTGTTTTCAAGTTCAATGTTCAGCCTGTTAAGCTCTTCATACAGCTCCACATTTTTTAGAGCAAGTCCAAGCTGGTTTGCAAGTCCTTGAAGAAAATTAAGAAACTGTTCAGTAAACAATCTCGATTCTTTGTGGACTGTTACAACAACTCCCATAGGCTCACCGGCAACAATAACTGGTGCTACTATCAATGATTTTATTGGACTCTCGTCTTTTAACCTCTTAATTTTCAGAGGCATCAGTGATCTATCAACATCTTCAATAACAATAGTCTTTTTACTTTCAAAGGCTTTTGCCACGTAGGTATTTGAATCGCATTCAAACTCTATGTTTTCCATATCTTCCGGCTTAAAACCCATATGCTTTTTAATTCTCAGCTTATTATCCCTATCGAGCATTATAATGGCGCATCCATCGGCATTAAAATTTTTTACAATAACCTCAAGAATATTTCCCATTACCGCCTCTTTGTCAAGACTTGTAATTAGCTTCTCAAGAGACCTGTAAAGAAGAGTAAGCTCCTTTAACCGGATTGCGAGACTTTCCCTGCTTTCCTTGAGCGATTCAGATACATCATGAAAAATATAAAATAT
>JBEQAF010000134.1:0-3254 GCA_041640455.1 bacterium | reverse complement strand
ATCTGAAAGAGCTTAAAAATTTTCTTGAATATCAGTATATTACTTCTCAGTCTGAGGTAGTTACTCAGAGAGATCTGCCCGATAATATTAAGCTCAACTGCAGGCTAAGCCTCATTGAAGACGATATTTTTAAGCATAATCTATTATCTGAGGCTAAAAGGCGTTTCGAAAAGGAGTTTATCAGGCTGAGACTGAGCGAAACCTGTGGAAATATTAAAAGAGCCGCAGAAATAATGGGAATAAAAGAGTCATTGCTTCGTTCCAAGATAAAATATTATGGTTTATCAGAGATGGTCTAATGTATATACAGGACTACGGTATTATTCTAAGATGCTCAGATTTCAGAGAAAATGATGTAATTGCTCAGATTTATTCAAGAAAACACGGGATAGTTAGTGCCTGTGCTTTTGGCGCGAAAAAAAGCAGAAAAAGATTCTGCGGCAATCTCCTACCCTATCAGCTTCTATTTCTCCGAATGAAAAGCAGAAAAGAGCTGTTTAACATTGAAGAGATTAATGTGGTCAGGTATTTTCCAAATATTACTAAAAATCTAACTACTTTAAAGCTGCTTTTGAATATATCAAACCTTCTTCTTGCTCAAAGAGGGCACGGGGAAGAATCCCTGTTCAAACTCCTTTATTTTCTGATTTTTAAGTTAAACAGCTCTAACGTTCTGGAAGAACAGATAAAACTCTATCTTTTTTTCTGCCTCTATTTTTTAAAAAAAGATGGTGTTTTAATAATCAAAAAAAAATGCGTACAATGTAATTCTGCTTCACCAGATCATATGGCAACCGATAACAATGTCATTTATTTTAAATGTTCAGCATGTCTCACCAGCAGGGAGATATATTCAAAAATAGATAAGGATTTTATAGAATTTTTTAACTGGTCAGTTAAACCTGAAAAAACTTTTTTTGAGAGAAGCTTTAGCCTCGATATCCTTAAAAATATTGAAAATACTACCTTGCCAATTATCAAAGCATATTTCCATATACCGCTGGAGTTAGTAACCCCTTGACTTTAAAACGGTTTTTGTGATAAAAAAACATCCTAATTTACCGGAGGCTAAAATGACATTTCAGGAACTAATTCTTACCTTAGAAAGATTCTGGGCTGATAGAGGCTGTATTATAGGACAACCATATGACATAGAAGTAGGCGCAGGCACTTCAAACCCTCACACATTCTTGAGAGTGCTTGGTCCAGAACCATGGAATGTGGCGTATGTTGAGCCCTCAAGAAGGCCTACCGATGGCAGATATGGAGAAAATCCAAACAGACTTCAGCATTATTATCAGTATCAGGTAATACTTAAACCATCTCCGCTGGATGTGCAGGAGATCTACCTTGATAGCCTGAGAGCCATAGGTATAGATCCTTTAAAACATGATATCCGTTTTGTAGAAGATGACTGGGAGTCACCTACCCTGGGTGCATGGGGGCTCGGCTGGGAGGTATGGCTTGACGGAATGGAGATCACTCAGTTTACCTATTTTCAACAGGCTGGCGGAATAGATCTTAAGCCCATATCCGCAGAGATAACCTATGGGCTTGAGAGGATAGCCATGTATTTGCAGGGTGTCAATAACGTCTTTGATCTTAAGTGGAACGAGCAGGTAACTTATAGAGATGTGCATTATCAGGGAGAGGTTGAATGGTCACGCTATAATTTTGAAAAAGCTGATATTGATACTCTTGTTAAGCTATTTGATTTATATGAGAAGGAGTCGCTCAGGATGATAGAGATCCCCCTGGTTTTACCAGCCTATGACTGTTGTCTTAAATGTTCTCATATATTTAACCTGCTTGATGCAAGAAATGCCATATCAGTAGCGGAAAGGACGGGACTCATTACCAGAATCAGGGTACTTGCCAAAAGATGCGCTGAGGAATATCTGAAACAACGGGAAGAGTTAGGTTTTCCAATGCTTAGAGAAAGGAGATAACATTGAAGAAAGAATATCTGTTAGAGATCGGAACTGAAGAGATACCGACAGGTTTTATCCTGCCTGCCCTTTCGGGGCTTAAAGATAAATTCACATCACTACTTGCTGAAAATAAAATCTCCTTTGAAAGCATCGAGACCTTCGGCACGCCAAGAAGAATGACGCTGATTGTTGAAGGCATTGCTGACAGACAGCCAGATGTGGAGGAGGAAGTGATCGGACCTCCAAAAAAGGTCGCCCTCGATGATAAAGGTGAATTTACAAAAGCAGCGATAGGTTTTGCAAGTGCCAATGGTATTGATGTTAATAATCTCATATTTATTGTCAGGGATAAAAAAGAATATGTGGGCTTTATTAGAAAA
Organism: bacterium; assembly: GCA_041640455.1. Taxonomy (GTDB): domain Bacteria; phylum CALINM01; class CALINM01; order CALINM01; family CALINM01; genus JAOAGA01. The sequence goes on along the minus strand of JBEQAF010000134.1, from coordinate 943 downwards.
AAGGTTGGAGATGATACAGCCAAGATACTTTCTGAAAATCTACCCGCTCTTATACTTGCGCTTAATTTCCCCAAAACTATGAGATGGAAAGAAGGCGATATTCGTTTTGTTAGACCTATCCACTGGATTCTTTCCATAATGAACGGAGAGATAGTCAGGTTTAACATTGGTGAGATTGTGGCAGGCAACATTACCTTTGGACATAGATTTATGTCCAATAGGGCTTTTGAGATTAAAAGTTTTGAGGATTATAAAAACATATTGAGGGATAATTTCGTTGTCTGGGATCACAATGAGAGACTTAGTATTATTAAGACAGAAGCAAAAAAAATAGCGGAAAAAATGAATGCTGAACTTGATGAAGATGAAGAGCTTTTTGAGACCATTAACTTCCTCTGTGAGTATCCCTGTGCTCTACTTGGTAGTTTTGATGAAAAGTTTCTTTCTCTTCCACAAGAGATTCTTATAAATACCATGAAAAAACATCAGAAATATATCCCTCTTAGAGATAAAAATGGTAACATGCTACCAAATTTTATAACCTTTTCTAATACCAGAACAGAGAACGAAAAGATAGTTATTGATGGGAACAATAGAGTTATCAGAGCAAGATTTTCAGATGCCGAATATTATTTTGAAAAGGATAAAAAGATACCTCTTAGAAATAATATTGAGAGATTAAAAAATGTGGTCTTTCAGATAAAGCTGGGAAGTTATTATGAAAAGACTGAGAGACTGGTCAGACTATCGGAATTTCTTTGCTCAAAATTTTATCCCCAACTGACAGATAAAGCCAGAGAAGCGGCATTGCTGTCCAAGTCAGATCTGGTTACAGGTATGGTTTATGAGTTCCCTTCGTTACAGGGCGTTATCGGTGGTGAGCTTGCAAGAATTCAGGGAGAAGATCCTGAAGTGGCAAAGGCTATTTATGAACACTATCTGC
>JBEQAF010000133.1:0-3293 GCA_041640455.1 bacterium | reverse complement strand
CCGATGTATGTCTTCCAGAATTAATGCAAACTCCTTCTCGGCATATCCTTCTCTATAAATTAGGAAGGTCTTGGTCTTGTTTTCCATAAGATAGCAGAACAGCCTTTTCTGTGATTCAATAAGAGCCGTCTCGGGATTCATAGTTTTTAGATCCTGATGATTTAAAAGATTCTCCAATCCCTCTCTAAAATCTTTTAGCAGATCAAGAAAAAGAGCCTTTTTGCTATCATAGTTAAGATAAAATGTCCCTTGAGATACTCCAGCTTCTGCTACTATGTCGGATATCTTGGTAAGAAAATATCCTTTTTTTGAGAATATGATCTCACCTACAGTCTTGAGCTCTTCTTTTGATATTACCTTTCTTTTAGCCATCTTTAGCCTTCAAGCAGAAAAAGCCCCGTTGTTTCATCATAGGCTCTTTTAAGATTTAGCCCTTTAGATGGGATAATAGTGTATTCACAGGCAAAAACCTTTGTCCCTCCCATCAGATGTCCACCCTTTGTTTCCCCCTTTTCATCGGAAAGAACTATATGAATATGAGGGAAGATATCTCCATCTTTTAAAGATATGTTTCCCATGGCAGATACAATCTCCTGTGGATAGGGTAGTTTGATCTGAATGTATCTCTTTTCAGACTGAATGTAATAACCCACAACAGCCTCTTTTACTGCTCCTATAAGAAAAATTGCGCCCTCTTTTATGTTATTTTCTCTAACAACTCTGATAATACCCTCAAGCAGATCTTCATCATATCTAAGCTTACCTATAATCATTTAGTGTCTCCAGAAACTCTCTAAGTTCCGAGGCATTTTTTTCGGGTGAGATAAGCGAAAAGGACTCTCCGTAAAGTAGTGTAGGGGTTTCTATGTCAGTTGCAAATACCTCTGTATCTCTGTAAACTCTTGGATAGATTCTGATGTGATTGAGCATTATCCTTTCTTTAACAGGAGATGAAAAAAGCGCCAGATTAAAAGCCGGGATTGATTTTTTATCTAAAAACAAGGTTAAGCCATATATAAGATGACTTATATCTTTTATATCATCATCGGTTATATCCCTGTAATTATAGCTATCATTAATAATTATCAAAAACTCTCCCAGCATGCCTCTTCCAGCAAAGGGAGATATCAAGTAACACCTACCCTTTTTGATTATAAACCTTTCCTGCTCTTCCAGCTCCTTTTTAAGGTACTCAATAAAAAATTCGGCATTATACTTTTTTCTGAACTCACAGGCTCTTTCAAGTACCCTTTTGTGATAATTCAAAGCGGTGTCGGTAACATATACCTGCATATGGGGATGAATAAGAGATCCGCCAGAAGGAGGCATATAGTTCCAGTGTAGAAGTGCATAGTCATAATCTTTTTTATCAAATGCTGAGATATCTTTAGCATAATCAAGAACAAGTTTAATTCCGTCTTCTATGATTGATGCCTTCATGGTACCCATAGGGACAATATGCTCTTTTGTCAGTACTGCAACAGCTGCATTTTCAGCATAGGGAAGTATATTGGGGATAAGTGTGCATTCGTTTCTTTTAAAGTGCCCTTCCTGACAGAAATCCTCTAAAAATCTGGCAGCAAATTTTTCAATAGCGCCTTCGCAGAAAGGACAGCGCCCTTTGCTATTACTGCCCATAGAAAAAAAATCCACCCTGTTCGTTTTCCACCAATCCACATTAAAAACCCTTACACGATGTCCTGTAAGCGGATCATATCTCATCTCTGCAAAGATATGGGTTTTTTCAAAATTTTTTCTTGGATGAAGGTAGGTGGTATTGTAAATCTCTTTTTTAAAAGAGATCACAAACTGGCTCTCCTTTTTTTCATATACTCCATAAGACCGCCAGCTTTCAAAAGTTCTACCATAAAAGGCGGAACTGGCATTATCTTATAACTTTTATTTTGAGTTTTATTGACTATCTCTCCCTTATCGGTATCCACATAAAGCTCATCGCCTGATCTAATCTGATCAGCTTCGCTACACTCAAGAATAAGCAAGCCCATATTGAATGCGTTCCTATAAAATATTCTGGCAAAGCTTTTTGCTATAACAGCTGAAACGCCTGCCGCCTTTATAGCAATAGGTGCATGCTCCCTGCTACTTCCACAACCAAAATTCTTATTGGCAACAATAAAATCTCCTGGCTTTACCTTTTTTGGAAACTCGGGGTCTTCATCCTCCATGCAGTGCCTGGCAAGCTCTGCAGGATCTGATGTATTTAGATATCTGGCAGGTATGATGAGGTCTGTATTTATATCATCGCCATATTTAAAGGCTCTTCCAGTGAGTATCATATCACATCCTCCTTAATACCAAGCTCTTCAGGACTTCCAATCCTACCGAGCACCGCCGATGCCGCAGCTACCGCAGGATTGCAGAGATAAACCTCGCTCTCAGGATGTCCCATCCTTCCTACAAAATTTCTGTTCGTAGTAGCCAGCGCCCTCTCTCCCTTTGCCAGAATCCCCATATGTCCACCAAGACATGGTCCGCAGGTTGGTGTTGATACAGCTGCACCAGCATCTACAAATATATCCATAAGCCCTTCTTTAATGCAGCTTTTAAATATCTCCTGTGTGGCAGGGATTATTATCAGTCTTACATAGGGGGCAACCTTTCTACCCTTCAGAATATGGGCGGCTATTCTCATATCCTCCATTCTACCGTTAGTGCAGGAGCCTATTACTACCTGATCAATAGTCACATGGGTTGACTCTAATACAGTCTTTGTATTCTCGGGCAGGTGTGGGAAGGCTACCTGAGGCTTGATATCTTTAAAATCTATCTCCATTTCAAATACATATTGAGCGTCTTTGTCGCTTTCATAAATTTTATAGGGTCTTTTTGCCCTCTCTTTTACATAGTCAAGAGTAATCTCGTCTGGTGCTATAATGCCGTTTTTTCCCCCCGCCTCAATCGCCATATTACAGATGGAAAATCTGCTGTCCATTGAAAGCTCCTTTATTCCATCACCGCTAAACTCCATAGCTCTATAAAGAGCACCGTCAACTCCAATTTTTCCAATAATATATAGTATTACGTCTTTCCCATAAACAAATGGGGGTCTTTTACCTTTTATCACAAATTTCATGCTTTCTGGCACTTTAAACCATGCCTCACCAGTAAGATAGCAGGCAGCAATGTCTGTACTTCCGACACCTGTGGCAAAGGCGCCAAGCGCTCCATAGGTACAGGTATGGCTATCTGCTCCTATTACCAGATCACCTGGAAGGACTATCCCTTTCTCTGGCAGTAGCGCATGCTCTACTCCCATCTCTCCCACTTCAAAA
>JBEQAF010000132.1:0-3385 GCA_041640455.1 bacterium | reverse complement strand
AGTTTAGCTCCACATTCAGATTATCTGAAGACTGATTAAGTGCGTCTTTGATTAGCTGAATCAGGATTAACTCTTCCATCTTATAATCTTCATTTTTTCCGTAAAGAAGAAGTTCATTAATAAGACCTTCTATCCGCTGACTGCCTTTTATTATATTTACAGCAAGTTTTTTAAGACTATTATCAGGGGTAATTTTTTCATCTATTAGCTGGGCAAAACCTTTTATACTTCCCACTGCATTTCTTATCTCATGGGCAAGAACAGCTGTCATCCTGCCTATGGTAGCCATCTCCTCCGATCTCTTTTGAAGCTTCTGAAGCTTATCATATTTAATAAGCAGAAAGACCATAATTCCGCTGATAATTAATAGTACCATAATGGCAAGCCCCGCTCTCATCCACATGGCTTTTGCTTCTTCCATTATCTGGTCTGATCGGTAGCTGTGCAGGTAGATTTTCAAAAGATAGCTGGCTCCGTCTCTCTGGTGTAGCGGATAATTAAACTCAAACACATAAAGGCCTGTGTTAAGTAGCACCTTCTTTGAATCTACTTGAAAAATATTATTTTCTTCAAGATGCTCTCCCTCAAGCTCAGGATTGGTATGAAACAAAATTTTGCCTGATTTATCTATAATCATCACGTGAGAGATTATCCGATCTGAAAAAAGGGAGATAAGATTCTCTCTTTTTTCCAGCCCCTTTTCATAAATGATTTTTTCACAGGCTGAAGCGATACCAAAGGCTTGAAGCTTTAGAGTTTCTTCGGCTAACCTTTTTATTATTTTATCCTGTGAGAGAGCATTGATCAGGATGGATAGTATGGCAACAAAGATTAAAACTGCTTCAGCAATAATGGAAAGGTTATAAGAGAGTATTGACCTTTTTGTCATAAAGATGGGCTGGTTGTAATTCGTTCCTCACCGCTGTAAATGGTAAGATTAACTCCTCTTACATATCCAACCACAGTAATATTAAGTTTTTTTGCCAGCTCTATGGCAAGATTTGTAGGGGTTGATCGAGAGACAATTACTGAGGCATCTGTTTTTGCAGTTTTTAAAAGTATCTCTGAAGAGATTCTACCAGTAGTAAAAACTATGGAATCATCGGTATCAATATTGTTCAGCATACAATAGCCTACAATCTTGTCAAGAGCATTATGTCTTCCCACATCCTCTTTAATGATAAGCCTCTCTCCATTATAAATGGCACACACATGCAACCCTCTTTCTGATCTGTTTCCTCTGCTTCTGGATATCTCACGCATAATATTCTGAATTACTATGTAGCTATATATTTTTTTAACTGACTTTTCTCTACATTTTAAAGAATCCAGCGCAAAATAAAAGATACTACCTTTACCACATCCAGTGGTCACAATCCTTTTCTCGTGAAGCCGCTCTTCAAGCTCCGATATATCTGCTTCAATATAAATATCTTTTTCATCTCTGGAAAAGCTAATCTTTTTTACTTCAGAAAGACTACCAATCAGCCCTTCGGATTTTAGAAAGCCAAGACCAAGCTCTCTAAGATCCTTAGGATAGCAGAGAAGGGTTATAAACTCTTTACCATTGAGAAAGATGGTAAAGGGCTCCTCCTTTATAAGCTCTACCTCTTCCTTTTTAAAAACCTTTCCATCAAAGCTCAGAACTTCCATAGCTTATTAATTATGACAGAAAAAATAGAGGCTTGTAAACAGTTAACCAACTGATGCTTTATTTAACACCCCTATTATGGTTTAATATGGGGTATGAAATTATCGGTATCTCTTCTTTACCGGGGTCCCCAGCAGGAATGTAAAAACGAGTTCTCCCAGTTTGTGCCTCATGGGCTTTTTAACATTCTTTTCCATCTCCTTAAACAGGGGGTAGATGCTAAACTCTACAATCTATCTAACTTTAAAGACAGAGAGCTTAAAGGCTTTTTCAGGGATATCAAGTCAGATTTTTATCTCATCTCGTCCTTCTTTGGAAACCACTGGGAGTCCTTTAAGTTAGCAGAGCTTATAAAAACATATCATAAAAGCTCTGTGGTGGTGCTCGGCGGTCCGTTAGGAGTTTACGGAACTCAAGTTTTAAAAAAATGCAGTGCCATTGATTTTGTATCCTATGGTGAGGGGGAGATTACCGCTTATAGTCTTATAAAATCAATAAAAGAGAGGAAAGAGCTGGATGATATCCCCAATCTTTTTTTCAGAAAAGGAAAAGATATAATAAGAACAAAAGCCTATTTTCATAATAATATTGATGACTTTTTCTTTCTGCCCAGCCAGATCATGCCTTATCTTAACTATGTGGCTCAAGAAAATCTTGAGGTTATTATCACATCGAGAGGCTGCCCTTTTAACTGCTCCTTCTGCTCCTCGCCATCCATCTGGGGAAGAAAGTTAAGATCCCACTCTATCAATCTAATTCTAAAATATATTAAGGACTTAAGAGAAAACTTTGGAAGTCTGTTTTTTAGTATCAGGGATGATAACTTTATCTCTAATAAAAAAAGAGTAATAGAGCTATCTGAGAGTTTACAGGATGAAAGGCTTAGTTTTATTTTTAATCTTCAGGGGTCTTCTAAATTTATTGATGAAGAGACAGCTGAAAGACTTTCTCTTTCAGGCTGCAATCAGATTCAGATAGGTATAGAGAATCTATCTCCTCAAGTGCTTAAGCTATTTAACAAAAAGATAGATATAGAAAGGCTTTCTAAAAATATTAAGCTTTTAAGAAGATACTGCATTGAGCCTTTCGGATATTTTATTACTGGTGTGGATGAAACTGAAGAAGAGCTTGAAAAAACGTTAAGATTTATAGAAAGATCTGGCATAATGAGCGGAGTGGTATCTCCATTAGTGCTATATCCTGAAACAAAACTTTCTGAGGTTTATAGACCCGATTTTTTTGCTGATAAAAGAGAGATTATCTATTTCTCCAGAAAGTCTTATAATAAAAACCTCCCCCTTTTTAAATCTGCTTTTACTAAAGCACAGGAGAACTATTTTACTCTTGAAGAGATTAACTTTAAAAAGGATGGAATAACAAGAGTCATTGCAAAAGCCTTCTATCTTTGCCAGGTAAACAGAATAGTTGATGCCATAAGCCATCTCGAGCAAGAGATTAAAAGGGATTCAAAAAACCCGTTACTTTACTATTATCTTAGCGAGATATGCCTTACTTACAACCACGCTAAAGCAAAAAAATTTCTTAATATTCTTAACAGACTGCTTAATTATAAAAACAAAATGATAAAGGATATGCTAAATGAGACTAGACTATAAAAAAGATTTTATTGATTTTCATACCCATATTTTTCCTGAAAAGTTATACGAGGCTATTAAGAACTGGTTTATAAATAACGCAGGCTGGCAGTTTTATTTTAAAGGCTCATCTGTGGAG
>JBEQAF010000131.1:0-3445 GCA_041640455.1 bacterium | reverse complement strand
AAATATTTTGGCCTTCGCATCCATATGTACCTCCTTAGATGTCACACATTATTGATGAGCTATTTTATCTTTTCCACATCTTGATTTTAAATACATACTCTTCCAGATACTTATCTAACATCATTCTACCTATAACTATACCACTAAAAATAGCAACTGTAAGACCTGTAATAAGATACAGAAAAAATCTCCCATCCAAAAAGTCCAAAAAGCATAACTAGGGCAATCTCATTAACCATAGGTGATGAAATTAGAAATGAAAAAGTTACTCCAAGCGGAACACCTGACTCAACAAAACCAATAAATAAAGGTACCGCAGAACATGAACAAAATGGGGTAACTACCCCAAGGAGAGCAGCAAGTACATTACCTATAAATTCTTTTTTATGGGATAGATATTTTTTAGTTTTCTCAGGCGGGAAAAAACTACGAACAAAAGAAACAACAAATATAATTACTGTAAGTAGAAAGAAGATTTTTAATGTATCGTATATAAAAAACTCTAATGCATCTGAATTTTTAGTCTTTTTTTCAAGATTTAACAGCTGGTAAACCACATATTCAGAGAAATTCTTAAACATTTTAACCTTCTTCTCAATATAAAAAAAAGTTTATGCAATAAAATTACTCCTATTGAAGTAATTAGTCAATATTTTTTTCTCTATGCGAACCAGATAGGTATAGACATATTAACCAGTTTTTTGATTTTATTGAAATAAAAGGATTTGAATGGAAGGATGCAAAGGAAACGATAAGCAGGAAAGAGGCTTTCCACAGAATACTTGATATAATGAAGAGACCGGGTTTCTCCTGGCAGAGGAAGGTGAGTTCAATTAAAGGATGGAGGAACAGCCTATGAGCGTTTTTATACAAAGACAGGGCATTCAGTCACACCAGCTGTCTTACTCATGGAAAACTTGCTTAAATCTGCTGAAATATTTAACATATTACTTAAACCATTCCAGACTGGTAAATATGTCTATACCAAGTGCCTGAAATTTTTAAAGGTATCCCCTTTCTTGAAAAAAAAATTTGTAGCTTATTTCAAGTTTTTTTGATTTAGAAAGATGCTATCAAGCTGCCATTACTTTTTGTCCCCAACTACTTTAAAAGATTTTTTGTTTTTGGTAGAATGATATTCTATGCCATCGTAGCACAGTCGGCAGTGCAGCTGATTCGTAATCAGCAGGTCGGGGGTTCGATTCCCCCCGATGGCTTTTTTACTTTAAAATTTAGTTAACAACACTGTTTTCTCACCCCTGCTAAAAATATTTTTTGACTATAATTATCTAATAACCTAAAATAAATATGGAAGTGCAAGGGCTCCTGGTGGGCTCCACGGACTTCAAATCCGATGTTCCCCGAGAGGGGAAGGTGGGTTCGATTCCCATGCACTTCCGTTAAAAATAAGGAGGAAATCTAAGATGTTTGGACTTGGTTTACCAGAATTAGTAGTAATTCTCGTGATAGTAATCCTCGTTTTTGGAGTAGGTAAGCTACCTGAAGTTGGAGCTGGCATCGGAAAGGCTATCAAAAATTTTAAGAAATCAGTTAACGAGCCCGATGCAATAGATGTAACTCCTAAGGAAGAAGCCAAAAAGGATGAGGATAAAAAACAATCCTGACACTCTCTGTTTAAGGTTTTTATCCCGCTGAGTTAACCTTTGAAAACTAAGATATTTAGATTATCCGATAGTATCAACACAATCTCTGAATACTGCGCTAAGATCCTGAAAAATTCAGGACTTGTGGCATTTCCTACTGAGACGGTTTATGGACTTGGGGCAAATCCGTTTGATCCTCCTGCTGTAGAGCGTATCTTTTCGGTTAAGGGAAGACCAAGAGATAATCCTCTAATATTTCATATCTCAAGCCTTGAGTGGATAGATAGACTTGGCTTTCTGCCTGAAAAGGCAATAAAAATTGTTGAATCCTTTTTTCCTGGTCCTATTACAATTGTCATAAAAAGCAGGCTGGATAAAAGATTTACCTTCGGGCTTGATACAATTGCTGTCAGGATGCCAGACAATTTAATTGCCTTAAAGCTCATTGAAAGATGTGGTTTCCCCCTTGTTGCACCGAGCGCCAATCTTTCAGGCAAGCCAAGCCCAACAAAGGTTGAGCATGTAATTGATGATTTTATGGGAAAGATTGAAGCTATCATAGACGGTGGAGAAACCGTATACGGTGTGGAGTCTACCGTGATTGATGTTACAGAGTATCCAGTAAGGCTTTTAAGACATGGCGCTATACCGATAGAGGAGATTTTAGCTCTTAATCTTGAGATTGCTATGCCAGCGGATAGTGAGCTTATAAAAAGGTCTCCAGGAACAAGATACAGACACTACGCCCCTAAGGCAAAAGTAGTACCAATCCTGGAGCTTTCACAGCTTGATAGCTTTATAGATCTGATTAAAAATAAAAGATGCGCATTTATGGGGCTTAAAAGTCCTTCAGGTTATGAGTTTTTTAACTATCAGCTGTTTAGTAGCATCAATGATTTTGCCCGTTCTTTATATGCGGGTTTTAGATATTTTGATGCCATTGGAGTGGAGGTTATTTTTGTGCTTCTGCCTGCCAGCGAGGGGCTTGGTAGAACTATCTGTGATAGAGTCTTAAAGGCAGCAGAAAATTAGCTTTAAAAAGCATAGTAGGTAATAAGAAATATTAAGAGGAAGATGGTAACATAAAATATTGTTATGCCGATTGGCCAGTGTTTGTAAGTATCTTTCGGATATTTTTTTATATCTGTTAGAAACTCCCTTTCTTCAAATCCAAAGATGTATAAAATCCATTCATAGGCAAGGTTTAATGCAGACATGGGATTTTTTGTAAACCAGATTAGAAAATTCAAAATCTTCCCATAAAAAATTTCATTTATAAACCAGTGAACACTGTCCTGAAGGGTATAAAAAATTTTTAGCAGTGTACCAATACCTTTTCTGTAAATCCAGTCCGTATCAAGAATAATGTAGTATCTGTGAGCCTCAAGCTTTTTTAAATAGAGTGCGAAGGCTATAAGCCCACCACAGAACAGCTCTATTACAAATATGAGATGCTCTGCTGTATAGGGTCTGTAATCAACCCTGTAAGGCATGATGTTATAAAGTATCTGGGGGAGAATACCGATTACCACACAGATTGCTGATGCAATAAACATGGCAGTCTTCATGTTAGCAGGAACCAGTTTTTCAGGAGACTTAATCTTATCCTCACCAAAAAAAGCAAGATAGGGTAGTTTAAGGGCAACGGAGATAAATGTTCCAGTGGATGCTATGTTTAGCATAAGCCATGCAAAAACATGGTGTTCATCCTGAGCAGCCGTTATTGTAAGTGATTTGCTAACAAAGCCAGATAGCAGAGGGGCTCCAGAGATAGATAGGGCTCCAATCATGTAGTATATAAATATCTCTTTATGATTTTTTAGCAGACCTCCCAGCTCATT
>JBEQAF010000130.1:0-3471 GCA_041640455.1 bacterium | reverse complement strand
TGTCTTGTAATTATTATGGCATTTGATTTTATGTGATTTACTATTTTCCATGCAAACAACAGTCCTTGCAGCTCTTCATCAGTGGGTTCTCTTTTTGTAACGGTTTTTAAACTGCCCCTATCAATCTTCATCAAGTCAAAATCCTGCACCAGCATGCCGCCCAAGACTCTCCTCATCTCAAGCCCCTCAATCTTAAAAGGGAGATCTCCCACATCAAGCACCCTGAGATTAGGCTGAGAGGAAAAAACCTCAAGGGCTTCTTCGTCATATCCTGGTGCTATCACAACCTCCACAAAAGTTTCTTTTATCTCCATAGCCACATCTCTGGTCACCTTTCTATTAAGAGCAACTATACCTCCAAAGGCTGAAACAGGGTCGCACGCCCTTGCTCTTACATAGGCTTCCTTTAAGCTATCACCTATGGCAGTTCCGCAGGGATTATTGTGCTTTACAATACAGGCGCAAGGTTCGTCAAACTCCAGTACCACTCTAAAGCTGGAGTCTGTGTCCAAAAAGTTGTTGTATGACAGATCTTTCCCCTGAAGCTTTTTTGCAGAAGCCACAGAGGCAAAAGCTACATCTTTTTCTTTGTAAAAAGCAGCCTTCTGGTGGGGGTTCTCGCCATATCTGCAATCCTGGACTTTGTAATACTGAAGATTGATAACTTCTGGAAAATCAGTCCGCCCGCCATTATTTAGAGATGTTAAATAGTTTGATATGATGCCATCGTATCTTGCTGTGTGGGTAAAAACCTTTTTGGCAAGATAAAATTTAAAGTCGTAAGGAATCTCTCCAGATTCTATAAAAAATATGGCTTTATCGTAATCATCCGGGTCGCAGATAACAATAACATCCTGAAAATTTTTTGCAGAAGCCCGCAAAAGGGTAGGTCCGCCAATATCTATATTTTCTATAACTTCCTCAAAGCTTACGCCGGTTTTTTTTATAGTAGCCTCAAAGGGATACAGATTAACCACTACCATATCAATAAAAGGTATATTGAGCTTATCAAGGCTTTCCACATGCTCTTTCTTATCTCTTATTGCCAGAATTCCCCCATGCACCTTAGGGTGAAGGGTCTTTACTCTGCCGTCCATAATCTCTGGAAATCCGGTGTAATCAGATATATCCAGAACCTTTATGCCATGATCCTTTAAAAACTTTGATGTGCCGCCAGTGGATAATATCTCTACTCCACGTTCGCTAAGAAATTTTGACAGCCTTTCTATGCCTCTTTTGTCGGATACACTGATTAGCGCCCGTCTGATATTCATAAAAAATCCTCCTTTTTTGGTTAGAAATTATAAATTAATACAATGGTAAGGGTCAATAAGTTAATCTGATATACATTAAAAAGCTTCAATTTAAAATATTAATAATGTATAATCTCAAGAAATGTTAAAAAAAATAATCTATATTCTGCTGTTTTTTTTCACCACAACCAATGCTCAAGCGCTTACTCTTGATGATTTCAAGATTATTAAAATTAATGTGGATGGCAGGGAGCTTAAAGTGGCAGTTGCTGACAGCCTGGAAAAGAAAGAGCAGGGTTTGTCGTATACTGACCCCACTGATCTGAAAAGGAGATTTATTGACGGGATGCTTTTTGTTTTCCAGAATGATGAAGAGAGGCTTTTTCAGGCGTGGTACATGAGATATGATCTTATTTTACTATCGTTAGAAAAAGTTAATTTTAAAAAATATAAAGTTATTGAGAGAAAACCGCTTAGAATTGGCACTACCGAAAAAATTAGAGGTCGCTATATATTGGAAATACCATTAAAACAGCCGTAATAAAGATTAATAAAATTTTATTTTTCTCTTGACCTATAAAAGGATAAATGATATTCTTTAAATGATAATTAAAATAGATGTTGTTCTATGAAGAGATTGAGGAGCGCATAGATTGGCATATAAATTGAATTAAAATAAACAAATGAAACAGCCAGATATAAACGGGGGTAAAAGATGCTAAAGAAAAACTTATTGAAATTACTCAAAGGCTATAAAACAACCCTCCTTCTGACTATATTTTTAATATTGTCATTTAACAAAGTTGCATCCGCTATTTCGCTGGGTGATCCTGTGGTAGTTAGCGATAGCAGGTTTGTCAATCTTGGTGGTATAACAACCGATGGAACAAACATTTATGTGGCAGATTATGGCGCAAACAGGATCTGGAAGCTTGACTCCAGCAGAGTGGTTACACCGCTGATTACCATAAACAAGCCTATCTCTTTAGCTCATGACGGAGGCAAGTTATACATAATTACCGAAAATGGAGGTTTTACATATACAACAACAGGTACGTCCACAACACCTTCCTCATTTGGCGCAGGAGTGGTAAAGGCATCAGATATAATAGTTGATAGTAACTATATTAATATATCAGATATATCTGCAAAAAATGTGAAGAGATATAATAAGTCAACTGGTGCTTACGTTGATACTATTGGAGGTCCTGTTGACAGTTCAGCCACAGATGCTCAGAGCGGAAAGTTCAGGATGCCTACAAGCCTTGCTTTGTCTGGGACAAGCCTTCTTGTGTCAGATTATGATAATGCAACTACAAAGTTTACAGAGGTTCAGACCGGGGGTACGACAGCCTGTATTTCTGGTATAACAGGTGATATAGGCTACAGAGTAACCAAACCAGCCACTCTTGCTGCAAAATATAACAGCAAAATTGTTAGACAGGATCCAAAATATTATTATTACACCTTTTGTCCAAATATGACGGGTACAAGCTCCGGGACAAAGCCCAGTGGCTATACTCTTTGTACCTATGCTGAGCTTCAGAGTGGTTCCTGTCCTGATACAGGCGGATATTTAGGCTACAAAGCAAGCGTTTCCCCTGATTATTATGAAGGGAAACCGAAAGGTTTTGTTCAGATTTTTAATGGTACAACTTTTCAGAAGGCTTATGTGCTGGCAAACCACAAAGATACTCTGGGGTATTATGTGATTACCAATACAGTATCTGCCATATGGGCTGATGGTACCTATCTTTATGTGGCTGATTCACAGGGGCTAAAAATAGACATTTATGATGATGTTTCGAATACATCTTTCACGAAGGGCAGCCATGATGCTAACTATACCTATATCCCGGTTGCGACAGATAATACTTTTAAATCAACCCCAGTGCAGTATGCAAGATATCATAAGGCAGGCAAAAAAAACATGCCAGCATCTTTGCAGGGAGCACTGGTGATATTAAATGATCTAGTAAAAAAAGGTACAGAGCTGGTTGTATCAGATGCAGCAGGAAGAGTTTTATATTTTCCTATTCAGTAGGAGGTAATTTTGATGAAAAAACTTTTATTTACGTTCGTACTCATCTCAATACTGTCCATACAGGTAATGGCAGCTACTAAAAACGTAACGAATACTGTTCATAATCTTTCAAAGACAAGTTCGGGTACAATTAAAGCAACAAATGTGAGCGAAGTATGTGTTTTCTGTCATACA
>JBEQAF010000129.1:0-3564 GCA_041640455.1 bacterium | reverse complement strand
TGAGAAGAGATTTTACCTACATTGATGACATAATTGAAGGACTTGTACTTGTTTGGGACAGGATCCCTAAACAGGATGAAATAAACGGGACACCTCACAGGGTATATAATATAGGCAATAATAATCCAGTAGATTTGATGTATTTTATACAGATTTTAGAAAAAGAGATTGGCAAAAAGGCAAAGATTAACCTGCTACCATTGCAACCTGGAGATCTTTTAGAGACCTATGCTGACACATCATTACTTGAGCAGGAGATAGGGTTCAGACCTAAAACATCTATTGAAGAGGGCTTAAAAAATTTTGTTGACTGGTACAGAAGATGGAGATATGAAGGCATATAGTAATCGGGCTTGTCAGACATAAATCTATAATGTAATATATCTTAGTTTTATCAACAGGAGGTTATTTTGAGAAGTGACGGAAGACTGTCTGAAGAGATTAGAAAGATAAAGATTACTAAAGACTATCTGCTATATCCAGAGGGCTCATGCCTTATTGAGTGGGGAAATACAAGAGTTATATGCGCTGCCTCTGTAGTGGAAGGTGTTCCACCGTTTCTCAGGGGTACAGGAAAAGGCTGGTTAACAGCTGAGTATTCCATGATTCCACGGGCGACCCATACAAGGATGGTAAGAGAGTCCTCTCAGGGGAAGATTTCGGGACGCACACAGGAGATCCAGAGACTCATCGGCAGATCATTAAGAGCGGCTATAAATCTTGACAGGATTGGAGAACGAACCATCTGGATTGATTGCGATGTGATTCAGGCAGATGGAGGGACACGGATAGCATCTATTACAGGCGGATATGTGGCTTTAGTGAGAGCTGTTAAAAAGCTAATAGCTCAGGAATTAATAACTGAAAATCCTATTATTCGGCAGATTGCAGGCATATCACTTGGGGTATGTAACGAGACTATTCTTTTGGATCTCAATTATGAAGAGGATAGTAGCTGTGAGATAGACATAAATCTTGTTATGGATGAGAATCACGATCTTGTGGAGATCCAGGGAACAGGAGAAAGGGGGCTACTATCAAAAAAGGAGCTTGATAGAGTTTACAGCCTTGCTAAAAAGGCTATCAATAAGATTATGAAAATTCAGAAAAAAGCTATAGAATGAATAAGATACTGGTAGTCACAAAAAATAAAGGAAAGTTAAAAGAGATTCTGGAGATATATAAAGATCTGGGGCTGGAGCTCAAAACACTTGAAGATTATCCTGAAGTAACCATTGAAGAGACAGGAAAGACATTCTTTGAAAATGCCTTTATAAAAGCTGATGCAACAGCAAATCGTTTTAATGTCATCTCATTGGGTGAAGACTCGGGTTTATGTGTGGACTACTTGGATGGAGCGCCTGGTGTTTACTCAAAAAGATTTGCAGGAGATAGGGCTTGCGATGATACTAATAACAGACTACTCCTGGAAAAGCTAAAAGGTCTCCCCTTTGAAAAAAGAAAAGCTCATTTTATCTCAACGATAGTTTTAATGAAACCAGGTGGTGAGTATATCTGGGCTGAAGGTAGAGTAGATGGGTACATAGCTATGGAGCCAAAAGGTAACAGGGGTTTTGGTTATGACCCGATCTTTTATCTTCCTGAGCTTCATAAAACCTTTGCTGAACTGACAGATGAGGAGAAAAACCGTATCAGCCATAGGAGAAGGGCTCTTGAAAATCTAAAGTTCAGATTGAAAGATTTTCTAAATATATGATAAAGATTATCTGTCCCAAATGCCATTTTACCAGAGATGTGCCAGGAGAAAATATTCCATCAAATGTTAGGAACATAAAATGTCCACTCTGCAATGAGATTTTTCCAGTTCCGCTGGATGTGCGGGACAAGGCAGGTTTTTTTATCAGAATGCTTGCTATAATAATTGACATACTGATTATTAATGCACTATTTCTTTTAATAAGTTTTAGCTTAGACTATCTGCTTACAAAAACTCTTCCGCTCTATGGTATTACCGATGAAGAGCTTATAACCAATATTGTGGGAGGGGTAATCTATTTTTCATACCTTGTGTTTTTCCCAACCTATTTTATATTCTTTACCTATAAATATGGCAAAACTCCCGGAAAAAAGATAATGGGGATAGAGATTATATCTACCTGTGGAGATAAGATTACATTAGCCCAGACTATAAAAAGAGAGTTTCTTGGGAAAATTCTTTCTGGCATGCTATTGGGTGCAGGCTTTTTTATGGTTATTTTTTCAAAAAATAAACAGGGTTTACATGATAAAATTGCAAAAACATTAGTGGTTTATAAAAATTAAGATTTTGGTATCTTTTTTGCGTAGTCAGGAAGGCAGTAAGGAAGAGGATGAGAAAAGTACTGTTAAAACAAAAAGGCTTTACCCTTGTGGAACTGCTAATAGTTGTTGCCATAATTGCAATTCTTGCTGCGATAGCAATACCGCAGCTTGGCAGATACACGGTAAGGAGTAAAATTACTACGTTAAATGCTGATTTGACACTGGCTTACAGAGCAGCGCAGGGGTATTTAATTGAGCATGATAATGCTACTGTATCAAATGAAAGCTCCTTAATCAGGCATGGTTTCAAAAGGTCTAACGGTATTGAAATAGTAAATCTAAACCTTTCTTTAAATAATGGAGAGATCAGACTCAAACACATAGGATTAGATACCAGCATTGTTGATACGAATGAGGGATATATTAGATATGATGGTGAAAAATATATTCCAAAAATAAAATGAGATAATGGCATAAAATTTGCAAGACAAGTATCAGCTAAATTGACAAAAAAAGGAGGTGACAGATATGAAAAAAGAAAAAGGATTTACACTGGTTGAGCTTTTGATCGTTGTTGCCATTATTGGTATACTGGCAGCGATCGCTATTCCGCAGTTCAATAAGTACAAAATAAGGGGTTACGTTGCTTCTTTAAGGTCCGATTTAAAGAATGCTCATACAGCTGCACAGGCTTATCTGACAGATTATCCAAATTTAACAGTTACGGTTGCTACGCAACTCACGAGGGGTGGTTATAAACCGTCGCAGAATATTTCATTCAAATCTGGCGATATGGGGACAGCAGGTGGCTCTATAATCCTTAGAAGTACTAATATTAATAGTACTAATGTTGAATTACCTCAAAGCAAACCCTCTGGCTATACTTGGGAATTGGTAGTTGATGCTGACGGTGGTGATGGAGAGGTTATGTATGATGGAACAACAGTTGTGCCGATAGTAAAGTAGTTAAACTTTAAAGGGGGCTTTGCCCCCTTTTCTCTTAATGAGACGAGTTTTATTTCTTTTTTTCTTTTTACTTTTAAGCCTAATTTTTATTCCATCTTATGAGCGAGATGAGGTTCTGTATCATCTAGCTATTCCAAAGTACTGGTTTTTAACTAATTTTACTACCCCAGATTTTTCCCATTTTTTTTATTATCCTGCACTACCTTATCTATTTAATTTTATTGGACTGTTTCTTAAATTGCCAAGTTTAGCACATCTTTTCCATCTTTTTTTTCTTGCTTTAACAGTTTTTCTTTTAAAAAAAGAAATTAAAGATAATATTGCAAACTTTATTAT
>JBEQAF010000128.1:0-3581 GCA_041640455.1 bacterium | reverse complement strand
TTCTAACATCATAGCTTTTCAGATTAGCCTCATAAGCATGTCCATCAAAAGAGGTGAAATAGAACCTGTCATTCTTGATAGTCCCTTTGCCGTCCACAAAGCCATCGGTCTTTATAGAAAATATTAGGTAAGCCTCCTTATGGTCTGGCATGCACCCATAAAAAGGTTCAGAGGCGAATTTTACACTTATCTGACCTTCTATGGCATCTTCTGGATAGACATAGTTTTCCTCAAGGATAAGGGTCTCTTTAAAAAAGTCTCCCGTTTTTATATTTTTAAAATTATTGTAAATATTATTTCCTTTAATTCTCGGATCACCTCTTTTTTCAAATACAAAAATCCCCTCTCTGTTATCTCTGACCAGATTGTCTTCAAAAATAATGTGGCAGTTTGTAAAGTTTAATGCCTTACCGCTATTTTTTTCAAAAAGATTTTTTTTAAAAATCATTTTTGAGTTGCCAAGCCTTGTGCAGTCATTGTTGTATCTGAAGATGCAGTTTTTTACAACACCATCGGAAAAATGCACATGCAGACCATATTCGCTGTATTGGAACTCTATATGTTCAAACAAAAATCCTTTACAATGGTTAATCTGGATCTCCTTCCAGTCCCCCCATTTTTTCTCCTTCTCATGGGAGGTAAAAAGGATTCTGCTATCGCTTTTGCCTCGAGCAATTATATTTCCATATACCCAGATAGACGTCTCGGATATACCATCACCATCTTCATCAAGGTATTTAAATAAAACCTGTGTACCTGGCTCTATAAAAAGAGTTGCCCCTTTCTCCACCACCAGCTTTCCTTCAATTACCACCCTGCCGCTTAGATGTTTATCCTTTTTAATCACCTGATTTTTGAGAATCTCTTCAGAATGCAAAGGATTAATCAGAAAAATATGGCAAAATATTGTCAATAGACCAATCTTAATCCAGCCTGATCTCAATAAACTGCTCCTTATAATCATTGCGAATAGAAATCCTGTCATAATAAAAAACCCGTTCAGCCGAGTCGGGCGTATCGCCCAGCCTGCTTCTTACTCCAAGATAAAACTCACCTGTCTGTTTAACAAATATGGTAAACTTACCATTACTATCAGTCGGATTTGATACATAAATAGGCTTTCCCAGAAGCTCTCTGTTATCGTATAAACCTACATAATAACCCTCAGCTGCTTTTCCATCTTTAAATAGGATTCTGCCTTTTACCTTAAAAACATTTCTGTTTTCAGAAAGGTCCCTTTTTTCAGGTATCTGAAAAATATGCGCATTAATCCTATATCCACCCTTTTCTACTCTAAGAGGCAGTATGGGGAAAAAGCCTATCAGATCACCTGGAACAGGCGGACCAAACTGAGAGCCCGATCTTTTTCTAAACACCAGATAATAGCTTCCCTCTTCTATATCCAGTGAAAAATAACCCTTCTTATCAGTTAGTCCGTATTGATAGGGAGGTCCTTTAAGCTCGGAGCTTAAGTCAAGGTAAACATAAACCGCCACATTTTCTACAGGTTCGCCTTCAAAATAGACAGTCCCCTCCAATCTTGATTGCTTTATTTTTTTTGCAAATCCCTCTCGGTATTTAAGAAGCGTAACACTTATGGTCTGATCGGTTCTTATATTTATAGGATTTAACCCATAAAAGCCAAATAACTGACTGTCTTTTAAATCCTTTTTGGCTAAGATATAGTACCGTCCTTCTAAAACTGAAAAATTGGCTCTACCTGAGCTATCGGTTAAAGACTGCGCTGAAGGCTTTTTCCAGTCAATAGTCTCTTCGGCATTGAATAGAAAAACTGATACATTATCTTCTGTTTTTTCTTTATACACTGTTTTTACAGAGAACTCTATGGCATAGGCGTGAGCTGTTAATAAAAGAAAAATAAATATTTTCAGGATTTTTTTCATAGATACCTATAGATATTATCAAAAAATAAGCCAAAAAAAAGGGAGCATAGAGCTCCCTTTTTTAAAACTGATTATTCATAAAAATTTATTATTCTTCAACAGAAATCATCTGCCCCAACGATACTGCTTTTTTCTCAACCACCTTTCCTGATGGGAATACCACTTTAATGTCATATTTTCCAGCTTTTGCAAAGCCAAAGTGCTGAATCTTTGAAGGCTGTGTACAGAAACCAGAAGCTGTTACCACTTCTCTGAATCCCATCAGTTTCCCTTTGGCATCATAGGCAAAAACTTTAGCCCCTATGGCATCCCTGTTGCTTTTTGTGCCCACAAGCTTTACCTCAAGCCAGTTTGGATTTTTTGATTTATTGATAAAGAACTTATTGGCAGCGCCCCAGTTCACCACATAAAGATCAAGCTGACCATCATTGTTAAAATCAGCAAGAACCGTTCCTTTTGTTCTCACTGTCTCACATTTTAAAGCAGGCATGGTGCTTATAATATTTTTAAACTTGCCTCCACCCATATTCATATAAAGCTGGTTTGAAAGCTTACAATCTCCTTCATAAAGATCCAGAAGCCCATCATTGTTAATATCACCAAAGGTAGGTCCTTTACCCCAGTGATCTTTCGGCGCACCGGCTATATCTTTAGTAGCTTTTTTAAAGCTGCCCTTGCCGTCATTTATATAAAGGTTGTTATCTCCTATATAGTTTGAAACATAAAGATCCAGATCTCCATCGTTATCCACATCTGCAAATGATGCACCAAGACTCCAGTTTTCATCGGCTACGCCCAGTTTTTCTGCCATTTCAACAAAAGTGCCATTACCTTTATTAATATAAAGCTTATTTGGTTCACCTGCTGGATATCTTCCGTTGCAGACATAGAGATCCAGAAGCCCATCGCCATTCACATCAGCCCAGGTGGCACTCCAGCTCCAGCTTCTGTCGCCCACGCCTGCATTGTCGGTAACATCTGTGAATGTAAGATTCCCGTTATTTTTATAAAGAATATTTTTTGCACCCACACCGTAGTTTGCAAGATAGATATCCAGATAGCCATCATTATCATAATCTGCCATTGCAGCTCCATAAGTAAATGCTGCCTTGCCATCAACTATGCCAGATACCCCAGCTTTGTCAGTAATATCAACAAATTTCCCCTTTTCATTTTTAAATAACCTGTTGGTCTCAACCTCATAAACTCCGCCTTTGGGCACATATAGATCTACCCAACCATCATTGTCAATGTCTCCAAAAACAGAGCCAAGACAGTACCCCACATCATCAAGTCCAACCTCTTTGGTCACATCGGAGAATGTGCCGTTTCCGTTATTTTTATACAGTCTTACTCCGCCACCTTTGTTGGAGATAAGGATATCCAGTAAACCGTCATTATTGTAATCTGCTACAGCAACTCCCTTCCCGTTACCTTTAAATGCAACGCCTGCCTTCTCGGAAACATCGTCAAACTTAACATTCGCTGATATTGCCAGTGCAGGGATCATTAGCACCGTAAAGATGAAGATAAACACTTTAGTTTTCATATCACAACTCCTTATATTAGAGTTTTTTAAATTATAAACAGAAATTAACAGTTTTTCAACTGTTTTTGCAAAAAATATGCCTTTTGCAAAAATTATCAAAAAAACAGCTTTAAAAACCATTGGCAGGA
>JBEQAF010000127.1:934-3795 GCA_041640455.1 bacterium | reverse complement strand
CAAGTTCTACATGATGACGACATTTGGGTGACTGAATGCCCTGTCTTTGTATAAAACGCTCATAGACTGTTCCTCCATCCTTTAAGTGATCTCACCTTCCTCTGCCAGGAGAAACCCAGTCTTTTCATTATATCAAATATTCTGTGGAAAGCTACTTTCCTGCTTATAGTTTCCTTTGCATCCTTCCCTTCAAATCCTTTTATTTCAATAAAATCAAAAAACTGGTTAATATGTCCATACCTATCTGGTGGAAAGAGATTATTTCATTTGTTTTAAAAGATCCGTATAATATACACACTACCCTTTTCTTAAGAGAGAATAGTTGTCAGTTTGATTTCAATCTATATTTTTATTTCCATCTTTTCTTAATTTCGGAATGCATCGTATTATTTTTCGTAAATTAACTGGCTGTTATCTTCAACTTGAAACTTTTCTTCTCTGTTGGAACCAGTGTAAAGAAATACATGTGCATCAAAAGCAGTATCAATCATCAAAAAAGCTATAAATTACTGCGCAATAACTAAACATTTTTTATTATCTTTTTTTTCATTTTTTTAGGCAAGTACCAGATATAAATACCCGTAATTGTCAATGCAATAAGTCCCAGGGCTGAAATATCCATAAGTATATAGAAAAAACTTCCGAAAAACTCCCCAGTATGTAGGTCTGTTATGAGTTTCTGAAGTTCTATTCTGGACGTTCTTTTTATTTGGATTTTTTCACCACTTAACCCTTTTTCTACATTAAAAATAAATACCCCTTCCCTGGCAGCAATAAAGATCTCATCTTTAGTTATAGCTATATCTCTGACATCAAGCGAATTTTTAGGAAATTTTATTACTATCTCCCATGAGGCATCACCTGGTTTCTTTTTGTAAACGCCGTTTGTAAGCACTGCATAGATTTCATTGCCGTTAAATACTATATTTCTTGCCTCAAGTCCTGATAAATTTTTTTGCCAGTTCCTACCGTTCATGCTTTCATATATGCCGCTTTTTGAGCATGCGTATATATAGCCACCTACCTTGAAAAGTTTTTTAGTCTGTTCGGAAATGACCAGTTTCCATTCCCTATTTTCTTCTAACAAAACCCCGGATCTGGTTGCCGCTATCAGTTTTCCATCATCCGTTAAGAGAAGGTCAAAAACATCGGGCGGCTGTGAATTGCTGTACCATGGCATATTTACCAGTATCTTATTTAGTCCAAGAGCCTTTTTATGGATAAGAAGAATGCCTGTTAAGGAAACAATAATTATAATTATTGAAGTACCCAATCCCACATATTTATGAATTTTTCTCATTTTTAATATCATATTTCATACCTCAATCCAATAAAGAATGTTCTGCCCGACTCTTCTTTTTCCGTTCTTAGTCCTTCAGTCTTTTCCCTTTTTTCATTGAATATATTGGTTACACTTCCGAAAAGGCTTGCGTATTTGAATAATGTCTTATTAACGGATAGATCCCACTGGGTGTAAGCCTTTTCTACTTTTTTAGGTTTTGCTGGGTCTGTTTGGTCTATCTTTTCTCCTATATAATTTACGCCCAATGATGCAGAAAGCCCGAGTTTATTACTGTTGTATCTTAGAACCGCATTTGCAAGGTTTTTGGGTTGGTCTTTAAGACTTCTCGTTACACCTGTGTTTGGGTCCTTGACCTCAGAATCAAGAACTGTGTAGTTGCCAGCAAAGGTAAAATCTTTAATACCTAAAAAATAAAGATTCAGCTTCAGTTCGAGTTCCATACCTTTTATTGTAGCCTCTGACACATTAACAGGCTTATATATCGATTTGCCAGTTGATGTGTCAATTCCGATCTGCTGTTTTTCAACAATATCTCTTACATCTTTGTAAAAAGCCCCTACCGAAATGAACCCTGAGTTCCCTATATATTTTTCTATTGACGCTTCATAATTCATGGATTTTGAAGCCTTTAGATCAGAATTGCCTTCTTCTATCCTATCGGTTTTTTCTGATCTTGTTGGAACCTTGTCTTTAAATGGAGGTCTTCCTATTGTTCTCGCCGTTGACGCCCTCAACTGATAACCCTCGCCGAATTTAAATAATGCGTGAAGTGATGGATTCCAATCAGTAAAATCTCCTTTACCAAATCTTCCTCCAGACGTGGTATACTCACCATCTGTGATTTCTACTCTTAATCCTGGCGTGATTATAAATTTTTCCAAAATTGAGAACTCATCCATAATATAGACTGCCAGTATTGATTCTCTAAGGGTATAACTGTCATCAGGGATCGAGATTATCTTTTTTGTTCCAGTATTGCTTATTTCGTATACCAGTTTGTCTACATTGCGGTTTTTGTGTCTATACTTTATTCCCATGGAGAGCAGTTGTTCTATATCAAATGCACCTGAAATAAGAGTCTTATAATCTGCAGATAGAACAGTTTCTGTATCTTTTTTTTCTTCATTCTCAAAGATGTTTTTATTAAATGTCATGGTAGCGTTTTTGTATTGATCAATCTTTTTATCTTTGTCCTCATCATTTCTGCTATAAGAAGAAAAAAGTTTAAGATTTGAGCCGCTGATGAATTGATGTTGCCATTCCAGGCTGTAACTTTCCAAATTCTGCTCTTTATCCTCGGATTCCACATTTTTACTTTTTGGCACCCCAGTAGTAAGGTTGAATATAGTCTTTTCTTTAGACTTTTCTTCCTTTTGGTTCAGGAGATAAGGTTTAAAGGTTACTTTATCCCTTTTCCCTATTTCATAAGCAAGGTTCAAGTCAATAGATGATGTAATTGTCCTTACAGTTTCGTCTTCTTTTTCACTTTCATTTTTTACAGTTCGGTCTTCTACTGTCTTTTCTTTTCCTCTATAATCGTCATTCCTTGTGCCTCCGG
>JBEQAF010000127.1:0-924 GCA_041640455.1 bacterium | reverse complement strand
TATCGCCGTAATTTATTGTAAGCCTGTTCCCAACCTTAGAGGCAAGATCATTATAAGAAGCCCCTCCAGATACTCTAAAGTTAAATGCTTTTGGAGGTTCTCTAAGTATTATGTTTACCAACCCCGCTATTGCATCTGCATCGTATGAAGCAGTAGGGTTTTTCATCACCTCGATGCGTTCTATCATTTCTACTGGTATTCTATCCAGCGCAAACTCTCTTTTTTCACCTCCCCCTGGTGGTCTGTTGCCATTTATAAGGACATTCTGAAACTCTTTATCAAGTCCGAACATTCTTATGTCCTTGTTTGTGGCAGGAGGACCTGAAAAATAAAGTCTTGGCAGGCGGCGGAGCAGATCTGCGGCGGTCTGACCACCGAGCTCTTCCATCTCTTTTTTTGTAATAATTGTTTTTGCGTATGAGCATTCTTTTCTTTCCTGAATTGCCCTTTCTTCAGGCAGTTCGATAACAATTTCTTTTACTTTCTGAACCTCCTCCGCCCATGAAACTCTCAAAAAGAGAAGCAGGACTAAAGAGTAAAAAATAAAAAATAGTTTCTTCATGTTATCTCCCTTCAATTAATTTTGTATGTTATTGGGATGTCAACAACCAAACTGGATAGCCCAAAAAGTTTGGGCGCTGTGAATGAGCCGGTAGTTATAACTGTAGCTAAGGCTGATTTGTCAAGGCTTTTATGTCCGGACGATGCTGTTATCCATAAATTGCCGATTTTTCCGTCGGACAATATTTCAACTCTAACTGTTACAGTTCCCTGAAGCCCTAATTGCTTTGCAAAAGAAGGATATTCCTTATTTGTTTCGATTTCTTCTCGTACTAACGCAAGATATTCTGATAATCTTTTAGCGTTTTCTACTTCGTTGTTTGTATGTGGGCTTTGCTTTGCCAAAACAGGAACTGATTTGTC
>JBEQAF010000126.1:0-3958 GCA_041640455.1 bacterium | reverse complement strand
TTCAGGGTATAAAATTATCTCACCATCATATCGGTTATTTGGGTAAAGATCATGCATACGATTAAAACATCTTAGAACAGTAGTCTTTCCACAGCCTGAAGGTCCTATAAATGCCGTAACAAGATTCTCCCTTATCTGGAAATTTAATCCTTTCAGCGCCTGAAAATCACCATAATAAAAATTAAGATTTTTCACTTCAGCTTTTAGATTATTCATATTCTCTTCCGTTTACCATTTAATTTTTTTTCTAAATCTATATCTTATGTAAATAGCAGTAGCATTCATTACAAGGGTCATTACAAGTAAAATTACTCCTGCTGAGGCTGCATTAATATGAAACTCCTTCTGTGGTCTGGACACCCAGTTAAACATCTGAATGGGCATTACCGTAAAAGGATCAAAGAGCCATTTAAAGTTTAAAAAAGGAAAATCTGGTGAAACAGGATTAGTTGGTAAAAAGGCTATAAAAGTTAAAGCACCTATGGTAATAACAGGTGCTGTCTCACCAATTGCCCTTGATAAACCTACTATAATGCCTGTAAGAATTCCGCCTGATGAATAGGGTAGCAAGTGATCTCTTACAGTCTGCCATTTGGTTGCGCCGAGGGCATAGGATGCCTCTCTAATAGAGTTAGGTATAGCTCTTATAGCCTCTCTTGTTGATAGAATCACTATTGGAAGGATAAGTATTGCCAGAGTTAGTCCCGCAGAAAGTATGCTTTCACCAAATTTAAAGGTGTGAACAAAAAGACCCAGTGCAAGAAGCCCGTAAATGATTGATGGGATGCCTGCAAGATTTGAGATATTTATCTCAATAATATTTGTAATCCAGTTTTTCTTACCGTACTCTTCAAGATAAATGCCTGCTGCTACTCCAAAGGGTATGGCAAAAAACGCTGTAACAATCATTACCAATGTGGTTCCAACCCAAGCCGATAATATGCCTGCCTCTTCCGGAAACCTTGAAGGAAAGCTCGTAAAAAACTTATAGGTCAATCTGGGGTATCCATTAATTAAAAGGTCAATAAAAAGCACTATTAGTAAGAGTATACCCGAAAAGGATGAAATAAGACCAAAAAACCAGAAAAGGTAATCAAAAATTTTTATTAATCGGACTCTTTTTTTAATTAGATTATCCACTATTTAGTAAACCTCTCTAAATCTTTTTCTTAGCACAAAACTTAAAATGTTAAAACCTAAGGTCATAATAAAAAGAACAATCCCTGCGGCAAATATTGTTTTATATTCAATGGTGCCGTGCGGCACATCTCCCAGGCTTACCTGAACTATGTATGAAGTTAATGTCTGAACAGGTTCCATCGGATTTAAAGTTAGATTTGGCATCATACCGGCTGCAATGGCAACAACCATTGTTTCACCAATAGCTCGTGATATACCTATTATAAATGCAGAAGCTATACCTGAAAAAGCCGATGGAATAATAACATTAATAGAGGTCTGAAATCTGGTAGCTCCAACTGCATAAGAGCCTTCTCTAATCCCCATAGGCACTGCCTTCATAGCATCCTCACTAACAGAGCTTACGTAAGGGATTATCATTATACCCATTATTATTCCGGGGCTAAGGGCATTAAAAGTTGAAAGATCAGGTAGAAATTTTTGTAGCAGTGGAGTTATAAATAGAAGAGCAAAATAACCATATACCACAGTAGGAACAGCTGCAAGTATCTCAAGAAATGGTTTTACAACCTCCCTTATCCTCTGAGGTGCATACTCACTAAGGTAAATCGCCACAATTAACCCTGCAGGCAGTGCAATTATTACAGCTATAACTGTGGTCAACAAGGTGCCTGTAACAAGTGGCATGATACCAAATTTTGGATTCACAAACAGCGGTGTCCATTGCTTTTCAAATAAAAACTCTTTGAGAGACACCTCTTTAAAAAAACCATAGGATTCATAAGACAAAATTACGACTATTCCCAAGGTAATAAAGACAGATACGAAAGCAGCTAAAAACATAACTGATTCTATTACTATCTCACTAACTCTGATCCTCTTTTTCATTTTATACCTTTATAATAATTTCTAAGCTATTTTGAGATTTACAAAAAACAGGGGGTATTCCACCCCCTGTTTATAGTTTATTTTTTTATACTTAAAACTATTTTTCTTCCCTTTTCAGAATATCTTCAATCATTACACCAACTTCAGGCTCACCACCAAACATGCTACCTGTTTTTCCTTTTTCAAATCTTTTTAATGCCAGATCATATGCTTTGGGTGGCAATGGGATATACTTTGCCTCCTTTACAAGCTTTGATCCATTCTTTAAATAGAAGGTTATAAAACTTTTAATTTCAGGAACCTCTGAAATTGCTTTTTTATTAACATATATAAATAGGGGTCTTGAAAGGGGTTGATAGGAACCCTCCATAACAGTTTTCATTGAAGGCACAACCTCTTTTCCAGTCTTTGGATTAACTATAGGAACTACTTTCAGCTTATCTTTATTTTCTTCGTAGTATGCCAATCCAAAATATCCGAGAGCAAACTTATCTCCTGCAATACCCTGAACCAGAACGTTATCATCTTCACTTGCTGTATAATCTCCTCTTGAAGCCCTCGATTTGCCAACTACGGCTTCAGTAAAATAATCAAAAGTTCCTGAATCTACACCAGGACCGTAAAGTTTTAACTTTGCATTAGGCCACTGTGGATTGACCTGATTCCAGTTTGTTATCATCCCCTGTGCTTCAGGAGCCCATATTTTTTTAAGCTCTTCAACCGTCATAGCATTTATCCAGTCATTTTTCTTGTTAACCAGTACTGCCAATCCATCATATGCAACAGGTAGTTCGATAAACTCAATATTATTCTCTTTGCATGCATCTATCTCTTTTTTAACTATAGGTCTTGATGCGTTTGATATATGGGTCTCACCTCTGCAAAACTTTTTAAAACCGCCCCCTGTTCCAGAGATACCTACTGTAACTTTTACATTTTTGTTCTGCTTCTGAAACTCCTCAGCTACTGCCTCGGTGATAGGATAGACTGTGCTCGACCCATCAACTTTAATCAGAGTCTGAGCTGATGCTACACTCTTAAGTAGCATCAAAATTAGAAAAAAACTAAACACTTTCTTTACCATAATTCCTCCTTTTTATATGTTTTTTTGATTAAGAAAATATTACAAAATTGTTAATTTTTTGTTAATTTTCCTAACCACCATTTAGTTACGTAAACAGGTTAGATTGTTTTTTTTAAAAGATGGTGAACTTAATATTAATTTTTGATTAAAATTAAAATACATGTTTTTTCTTGCATAAAGGTTGTTTCTTTATTATTTTATTATTTAATTATGGACAATACCTACATCCTGATATTTAATTCCGTTCATCGGGTAATGAGAGCAGAAAAAATCCTTCGAGACAGCGGTGCGACAAGCAAGACCATCCCCGTTCCGAGGAAGCTAAGCTCTGACTGTGGTCTTGCAATTAGAGTATTTAAAAAAGATCTGGAATCATTAAAGAAAATACTTGCTGAGGAACCGGCAGAAGAGATATATCTGGAAGATAATAATGACTTCAGGAGAGTGGCTTGACAAAGAAGATTATCTGTGTTATTGACGGTCAGGGCGGCGGTGTTGGAAATGTTATTATAAAGGAGATTAAAAAGGTTTTTGGAGAGAGTTTTGAGATAATAGCTCTTGGAACCAATGCCATAGCAACAATGACAATGCTTTCGGCTGGAGCTAATAAAGGCGCCACTGGTGAGAATGCTATTGCCTTCTGTTGTAATAATTGCGACTATATTGTAGGTCCTGTCAGCATAGTTTATCCTAACTCTATGCTGGGTGAGCTTACAGAAAAAATGGCTTCTCATATCTGTCTTGCAAAGGCGAAAAAGATTCTTATCCCCATCTCACAGGAAAAGATTGAGATAGTGGGCTTGAAAAAAGAGCCTCTACCTCATATCGTAAAAGAGCTTGTTGATA
>JBEQAF010000125.1:0-3963 GCA_041640455.1 bacterium | reverse complement strand
TGAACTAATAATACTTTTTATACTGGTTCAGACAACAGCTCTCATTGGTTCCTTTGGTCTTGCAAGGTTATCAGATACGAGGGGACCAAAGTTTATTATAATAATCTCTCTTGCTTTCTGGATAATCATAACTATATTAGCCTATCTTGCAGATTCAAAGTCTGCTTTTTATATGGTAGCAGGACTTGCGGGACTCGGTCTTGGAGTTATACAGGCATCTTCAAGGGCATTTTATGCTTACTTTATTCCAGAGGGTTATGAGAACGAGTATTTTGGTATCTATTCATTGGTGGGGAAAACATCAGCGGTTTTAGGACCATTAATTTTTGGTACCCTTTCAAAAAATACTGGCAACCAGAGACTGTCAATCCTATCTGTTTCAATCCTATTTAGCATGGGACTTTTAATCCTTTCAGGTGTGAAAGAGCAAAAAGCTAAGATAGATTAAAATTAAGGTAAAAAGCTCTTTACAAAGGCTTATGGCTGAAAAATGGGTGGCTTGTGATTAAAGTCTGGATTTCCGTAGCCCCAAAAAAAGCATCAATGTGAAGCTAAGTTTAGTAATCGGTAATTTGTTGTTGCCGCTGTGAATCTGGCTTGATTTTTGTGGACATTGCTTGATTTTGTTAATCAATTATGTATCCTAAATTTTGCAAAAAAATTTAAAGCTATAAAATATAACAGTTTTTTAATTATTCAATATTTGATTCTGATTTTTTAAAAAATTTTTGTGAAATGAAATGATGCTATATGGGGATTTAACTTTATTTTTGCTAAATATTTTAAGATTTTTTGTTTTTTAACAAAAAAATAAAAAAAAGTTTTAAAAATTGGATTATTAACTTGACAAATAAATTTTTTGTGCTATATGTTAAGTTAGTATACCGCATTGGAGGTTATATGAGATACGCTATGCTTAATGACGTAACAAGGTGTATCGGCTGCAGGAGCTGTCAGGTTGCTTGCAAACAATGGAACGACAGAAAGGGTGAGAAAACGAAGAATATGGGTACTTTTGAAAATCCCTTTGATCTTTCGGGCAATACATGGAAAAGGGTAAAATTTGTTGAAATGGAAAAAAACGGTGTCCCAGGCTGGAGTTTTTTTACCTATCAATGCAACCATTGCGGCGATGCTGGTTGCATGGCTGTCTGTCCCACCAATGCAATCAAACGGACAAAAGAAGGAGCCGTTTACATCGACGAAAAAATCTGTACAGGTTGTAAGTACTGTCTGAATGCCTGTCCCTTCCACGTTCCAAGGGTAGATGAAGATAAGCGCATAGCTTCCAAATGCAATCTTTGTGCCGAAAGAATTGCGAAGGGGCTTATGCCTTCCTGTGCAAAGGCTTGTCCCACAGGTGCTATAGTTTTTGGAAGCAGGGATTATGTCCTTACTGTGGCAAGGGAGAGGGCTGCAATGTTGTCTAACAATGGAAAAACAAACTTTACTGTCTATGGTGAGAATGTGTTGGGTGGATTGGGCGTCATTTACCTTTTACCGGAAACGCCTGAAGCATATGCGCTTCCGGAAAGGCCAAAGGCGCCGCCTGCGATTAACTTTGTAAATGTTTTCAGTAACTCATTTGTTGGTCTAATTGCGGCACTTATACTAACCTTTGGAGCTTATGCAAGCTTCAAAAAGGGAGGTGAAAAATGAACGTTTCCTGGGGAATGCTTGTAGTTTTGTATCTTTTCCTTGCTGGTATGGCAGGTGGTATTTATTTTACTGTTTCATTTTATGAGTTTTTTCTTGGACAGAAAACAGAGATAGGCAGAAAGGGATATGTCATCTCTTTTATACTTTTACTGGTGGCTGTTTTTTTGCTGATATTAGACCTTGAAAGACCTTCTCGTTTTATTCACATGATGCTGGCATACAAGTTTTTTTCTCCCATGTCTGTTGGTAGCTGGGGGCTTTTCCTTTTTGGATTGAATACATTTATAACTTTATGTATTAATTCAGAAGGTTCCCTCAAGCCGCTGGGTAATTTTTTCTTAAGGATTGCCCCTTACAGAATTTACGGTTTAATAGGAGTTGCCTTAAGTGTCTTCCTTAGCACATATACGGGCGTTCTGCTTTCTGAGACCACAAGAACTTTATGGTCTGCTACCCCTTTCCTCGGTGCCCTTTTTCTTGCTTCTGGTGTTTCCTGTGGTGTTTGTCTTTTACTGTTAATTGACAGTAAGGACGAGCTTTTTATGAAACAGGGCAAAAGGTTTGATAATGTCTGCCTCGTTGTGGAACTTTTGGTGGTTTTATTTTACATTCTTGCATTAACAATAGGTTATGGTCCTTATGAGGAAACAGCCAAACTATTAACAGGTTTATATGGGCTATTTTTCATAGGAGGAGGAATAGTCATCGGTATAGTAATCCCTATGCTTCTTAATATTTCTGGCATGAAAGGAAAGTTGTCCCCAGTTCTTGTGTTAGTAGGGGCATTTTTTCTAAGGTATGCGATAGTATATGCAGGGCAGTAACATATGGAACGACTTTTAAAATTTGCTCAAAATCTATTTACTTTAAAGACTGAATCCGGGACTTACAGAGAAGAGCTTCCACCTGTTTCGGTTAGTAAATATTTTGACTATGTGTTATCTCAGTATGATGCTAAAAGTATCCTGCAGCTTCAGAAAAAAGTTGCCGAAAAAATTAATGATCTGGGCTTTCCAGACACAGCATCCAAAAAATTAATATCTTATGCTGCCGTTCATATACTAATGGAACCTTATAGACGTTCGTTAGTTGACTCTTTTGACATGTCTTCATGGCAAAAGAGTAGCTGTCCTTTCTGTGGCAACAGGGCAGGTCTGTCTCACTTGCAGGATAACGGCAGACGCAAACTTATCTGCTATTTCTGCTGGACAGAATGGGATTATCCAAGGGCTAAATGTTTTAATTGCCAAAAGGAAGTAAATGAATATGCCCTCTTTGAGCTAAGCAAATCTGAGGCAAGGGTTGACTATTGCAAGTCCTGTAATAGCTATATTAAAACCGTTATTTATGAGTACTCAGAAGAACCTTATGTTATCTGGGATTTAAAATCCGTCTCCCTTGACGAATGGGCAATATCAAAAGGGTATAAAAAACCGACGCCATCTTTAATTGGCATAGATTTTACAAAATAATCAGCAGGAGGAATATATGGGAGGTATATCACGGCGAGATTTTCTAAAGATAGCCGGTCTAACAGCTGCGGGTGCTTCTACACTTGGTCTGAAAAATGATGCTTATGCCTTTGAACCAAAACTAAAATTTGAGAAGGCTAAAGAAACATTTTCAGTCTGCTGCTATTGTGGAGTTGGCTGCGGAGTTATTATCCATACAGTGGATGGTAAGGTTATTAATGTAGAGGGAAATCCCAATAATCCTATAAATCGAGGGTCCTTATGTTCTAAAGGGAGCTCTTTGAGGCAACTTATTAATAACGAAGATAGGCTTAAAAAACCGCTTTATAGGGCAAAGGGCGCAACCGAATGGCAGGAGATTAGCTGGGAAAAGGCATTAGATGAGATAGCTAAGAGAGTAAAAGCAACGAGGGATAAATATTTTCAGTTTAAAAACAAGAAGGGCGAAAGGGTGAATAGAGTTGAAGCCATAGCCTCTGTTGGCAGTGCTGCAATGGATAATGAAGAGTGTTATCTCTACCAAAAATTTTTAAGGAGCTTAGGCTTAGTCTATATTGAACACCAGGCGCGTATCTGACACTCCTCAACAGTAGCGGCTCTGGCAGAGTCGTTTGGAAGAGGAGCAATGACAAATCACTGGATAGATATAAAAAATGCAGACGTCATCCTGGTTATGGGAAGCAATATTGCTGAAAATCACCCTATCGGAATGAAATGGGTTATGGAGGCGAAGGAGAAAAGAAATGCCAAAATCATAGTTGCCGATCCGAGATTTACCAGAACGGCAGCAGTAGCAGATTTATATGTTCCCTTGAGACCGGGGACAGATATA
>JBEQAF010000124.1:0-4028 GCA_041640455.1 bacterium | reverse complement strand
TAGAAACCAGGACACTAAAAGCTACGAGCTATTAAAAAATATCTGCAGAGGTAAAAGGGTTATCCTTCTAACTGCAACGCCTTTTAACAACAAGCCTGAAGATATATTTTCAATGCTCAAGCTCTTTGTAACTCCAAAAAAATCAATGATTACCCTCACAGACAATCTGGAATACAAATTTAAAACCTTTGGTTCTATCTTTGAAAAGCTGGCATTTATAAGAAAAAACTATAACTCCACCAGCCCAAAAAAAGTAGAACAAGCTCGTAGTGACTACAAAGCTCTATTTGGTAGTAAATACATAGATTTAAGTAAGGTAAAAGACAGAGCAGGCTATCTGGCTAAGGAGATAAAAGATGTGATAGAACCTGTAGTGATTAGAAGAAACAGGCTTGATCTTAAAGAAAATCCCAACTACAGAGATGAGATAAAAGATCTATCGGAGGTAAAAGACCCGCTTGAATGGTTTTATGAGCTAAATAGTGAACAGACTAGATTTTACGATCAGATAATAGGCAACTACTTTGCTCCGCCCTATGGTGGGGGGATCTTTAAAGGCGCAATATATCAGCCATATAAATACGAAAAATACGACGTCAACGATGAAACATATGACAAAGAAAACTTTGAGTTACTCTCGCAGGCTAACCTTTATGATTTAATGAGGAGACTGCTGGTAAAAAGGTTTGAGAGCTCCTTTGGTGCCTTTAGAAAAAGTCTTGAAAATTTTAAAAACATCACAGAAACCGTATTAAACTTTGTCAAACGAACGGAAAGATATATTCTCGATAGAAATCTGCTACTTAAAATATCAGAGTTAGACGATGAAGAGCTTGAAAAGGCTTTAAATGATTATGCTGAAAAGCTAAGAGAGCAGAGTAGTTTTAAAGGCGAGAAGATTTACGTTTTAAAAAATTTCAAAAGCAGAGATCAGTTTTTGAAAGATATAGAAGACGACCTTACGATGTTTAAGTTTATCATAAAAGAGATGGATGGGCTTGGGCTCTGCGATAAAGACCCCAAGCTTGAATCTCTTGTAAAAAATCTAAAAATCTGGCGACAAAGAGAGCCTGAGAGAAAGATTGTCATCTTTTCTGAGTATACCGATACGGTCTTACATCTAAAAAGCAGGCTTGAAAAGGAGTTTGCAGGAAGAGTCTTAACAGTGGCAGGAGATTTATCTGCAGAAAAATCGAAAGAGATTTACAAAAACTTCGATGCAAGCTACTTAGAGCAGGAAGATAAATATGACATTCTGCTTTCGACCGATAAGATATCTGAGGGGTTTAACCTGAACCGTGCGGGAATGGTTATAAACTACGATATTCCCTGGAATCCTGTGAGAGTCATTCAGCGAGTAGGCAGGATAAACAGAATCAGCAAAAAAGTCTTTGACGAGCTTTATATAGTCAACTTCTTTCCCACAGAGCAGGGTGCAGATATTATAAAATCAAGGCAGATAGCGGAAAACAAGATGTTTCTAATCCACAACGCCCTTGGTGAGGATGCAAAAATATTTAATCAGGATGAGGAGCCAACTCCTTCTGCACTATATTCAAAGATTATGCAGAATCCAGAAACTATGGAAAGCGAAAGCTTTTTCACAAAAATTACAAAGGAGTATCTCCAGATAGAGAAAAAATATCCCGATCTTCCAAAGAGGCTTGAAAGCTTTCCAAAAAGGGTAAAGGTGGCAAAAAGAGGTAACAAGGACGAGCTATTTGTGGTCATCAAAAAAGGCAGAATCTATATAAATCATTCAAAATATGACGAAAAAGTAAAAGCCCAGAGGTCTCTCGAAGATATAATAGCAGATATAAGAGCAGATGAAGACGAGCCAGCAATGGAGCTTTCTGATAAATTCTGGGAAGTCTATCCTGAGCTAAAAGAGTATGAGGAGAGCTTTAGAATTGTTAAAAATGAAAATAGCTCTGAATCCAAAGCAATCAACAATCTTTGTTATCTTTTAAAGGAGGGCAAGGACGACGATCTAAGGGAGCTTAAGCCCTTTATCAGGATGCTTCGTGAAGATATCTTAGAATACGGCACTCTATCGGAATATACCTTAAAAAGGCTAACCAAAGATAACCTCAAAGAGCTAATTAAAACTATCAAAGAGCTTAAAAAGGAGCTTGGAGAAGGCTATCTAAACAAAGAGATAGAAAGACTAAAAAGCCTGAAAAAAGAGGTCATAATTGCTATAGAAAATAGGATAATATGAGTAGACTCGGATGAGTAGAGAGACATTGCAAAGCATTATTCAAGATTTTCAGATCGAAAAATTTATAAAATTCTTCCGTGAAAAAAGCCGTGCTTTCAAGCCATTGCAGGAAGATCTACTATCTTTTAACAACGACAGCTTTAGCAATGGGTTAAAGCTTGGTGAGATAAACCTTGATAACGAAGTCAAACTAATAATTGTAGCCTTTCAAGTTTTAAAACCTCTATCAGAGCGCTCAGGCAAAAAAGCACAATATGAACTGGCAAAAAAAATACTCAAAGCTGAGATTGCAGATGCAGGCATTTTTATCTTCTATGACGAGAAGGGAGACTTTCGCTTCTCTCTTGTCTATGTAAACTATCTTGGCACTAAGAGAGACTATAGCAACTTTCGCAGATTTACCTATTTTGTGTCACGGCAAGAGACCAACAAGACCTTTATCAACCAGCTTACAGCAGCAGACTTTTCAAGTTTAGAAAAAATAAAAGATGCATTCAGCGTAGAGAAGGTTACAGCCGAATTTTACAAAGAGCTTCAGAGCTGGTATTTCTATGCAATGGATAAGATAAAATTTCCAGATGACTACAGATATAGCAACGATCCAGCAAAAGATACAGAGATTAGAAATGCCACAAGCCTGATAAGGCTAATCACCCGAATAATATTCATCTACTTTCTTAAAGAGAAAAAGCTTGTGCCAGAAATACTTTTTGAAGAAGAAGAGCTCAAAAAGATAGTCAAAGACTTTAAAACTGGCTCAAACTACTACAACGCCATACTGCAGAATCTCTTCTTTGCTACCTTAAATCAAAAAATTGAAGAAAGAAGGTTTGCCAGCGAAGATGGCTATCCTGCCACAAAGAGGGAGTATGGCGTTAAAACCCTATACCGTTATAGGGACAAATTTTTAAACAGTGAAGAAGAAGTCCTTGAGTTATTCAAAAACATTCCCTTTCTAAACGGCGGACTTTTTGATTGTCTTGACAAAGAAGACGAGACAGGCAAGGTCATATACATAGACGGCTTCTCAAGAAATCCAAAAAAACAGGCAATAATCCCTGACAGCTTGTTTTTTGATGAACATGAAAAAAAGGTTGACCTTTCATCCTACGGTATCGGGGATAATAAAATCGTAAGAGGACTTATAAATATTCTATCCAGCTATAACTTTACCATAGACGAGTCCACGCCAGTTGATCAGGAAGTAGCCTTAGACCCTGAGCTTTTGGGTAGAGTCTTTGAAAACCTGCTCGCATCCTATAATCCTGAGACTGCAACCACAGCAAGAAAAGCAACAGGTAGCTACTACACCCCAAAAGAGATTGTGGACTTCATGGTTGAAGAAAGTCTTATAGAATACCTTCATGCTAAATGTAACCACATTTTTGAAGAACAAATAAGAGCTCTGCTTTCATACTCCGATGAGAGACCAGATCTAAAAGATGAAGATATTGAAAAGCTCATATCAGCCATACAGGATGTAAAAATCTTAGATCCTGCCTGCGGCTCAGGCGCATTTCCTATGGGGATACTGCACAAGCTTGTTAATGCATTACAGAAACTGGATCCTGCAAACGACCGCTGGAAAGAACTACAATTTCAGAAAGCCCTTGAAGAGTCAGAAAAGACCTTTAGAGAATCAGACAAAGCTACAAGAGAAGAAAAACTAAAAGAGATAAACGAAGCCTTTGATGAGAGCATAAACTATCCCGACTATGCCAGAAAGCTCTATCTCATTGAAAACTCTATCTACGGCGTAGATATTCAGCCCATAGCCATACAGATAGCCAAACTCAGATTTTTTATC
>JBEQAF010000123.1:0-4081 GCA_041640455.1 bacterium | reverse complement strand
CGGAGCCTTGTCTATCTGATCAAAGGGCGTAAACTGCGCTAAACCCTTCGTAGATAATACTCGAGTTATCGCCGCCGTTAACGTGGTCTTACCATGATCCACATGCCCTATCGTCCCTATGTTCACATGGGGCTTCTTCCTCTCAAATTTAGCCTTTGCCATATTATGCCTCCTACTTTCCTGCTCTAAGTTTTAATATTTGTTCAGCAATATTTGCTGGAACAGGTTCATAATGGGAAAACTGCATTGTATAGGTAGCCCTACCCTGAGTCATAGAGCGCAAATCTGTTGCATAACCAAACATATCTGCAAGCGGAACAAAGGCGTTTATAACCTGTGCGCTGCCTCTCATCTCCATCCCCTGTATCCGCCCTCTTCTTGAGTTAAGATCACCCATCACATCTCCCATGAAGTTTTCGGGTGTAACAACCTCAACCTTCATAATGGGCTCCAGAAGAATTGGAGATGCTTTAGCAAACCCTTCTTTAAAAGCCATTGAGCCTGCAATCTTAAATGCCATTTCAGATGAGTCAACCTCATGATAGGATCCGTCAATCAGCACTACCTTAACATCTGTAACGGGATATCCTGCCAGCACGCCCAGATCAAGAGCCTCTCTGATCCCCTTTTCAATGGCTGGTATATATTCCTTCGGGATAACACCGCCAACAATTTTATTTTCAAAAATAAAGCCACTACCAGGATCAAGCGGATAAAGCTCTATAAGACAATGTCCGTACTGACCTCTACCACCGGTCTGCCTGATGTATTTGCCCTCTGCCTTTGCCTGCTTTGTAATAGTCTCTTTATAGGCAACCTGAGGCTTGCCAACATTTGCCTCAACCTTAAACTCTCTCATTAGCCTGTCAATAATAATCTCAAGATGAAGCTCGCCCATTCCTGAGATAATAGTCTGACCAGTCTCTTCGTCTGTTTTTACTCTGAATGAAGGATCTTCCATAGCAAGCTTCTGTAAGGACATGCCCAGTTTTTCCTGATCAGCCTTTGTTTTAGGCTCTACTGCAATAGATATAACAGGCTCGGGGAACTCCATAGCCTCAAGGATAATAGGTTTATCTTCGTTGCAGAGCGTGTCACCGGTAGTTGTAAATTTTAATCCCACCGCAGCAGCA
Source organism: bacterium (assembly GCA_041640455.1). Taxonomy (GTDB): domain Bacteria; phylum CALINM01; class CALINM01; order CALINM01; family CALINM01; genus JAOAGA01. The sequence goes on along the minus strand of JBEQAF010000123.1, from coordinate 2,948 downwards.
ATATCACCTGCAAGGACTTCTTTTATCTCTTCTCTCTTGTTTGCATGCATCTTAAGAAGTCTTCCGATTCGCTCCTTCTTACCTTTTGTGGAGTTGAATATATAACTTCCCGATTCAAGTGTTCCTGAATATACCCTGAAATAGGTTAGCTGACCTACAAACGGGTCAGTCATTATTTTAAAAGCCAGAGCCGCAAAAGGCTCATTATCATCAACCTTTCTTGTCTCCTCAACGCCATCCGGCGTTTTTCCTAAGACAGGCGGTATGTCAATGGGTGATGGCAGAAAATCTACCACCCCATCAAGTAAAGGCTGAACTCCTTTGTTTTTAAAAGCTGAACCACAGAATACTGGAACAATCTTGAATTCGAGGGTTCCTTTTCTGAGCGCAGAGATTAATTCCTGCTCTGAAACCTCAGCCCCTTCCAGATATTTTTCCATGATGGTTTCATCTATATCAGAAGCCTTTTCAATTAGCTTTTCTCTCCATTCCTCTGCCTGAGCTTTATATTCAGCAGGTATCTCTTCATAATGAAATTTGGCGCCCAATGTTTCATCTTCCCATACAACAGCTCTCATCCTTATAAGGTCTATAACACCCTGATGTTTATCTTCTGTTCCGAGAGGAATCATAACAGGAACCGGATTTGTACCAAGCCTTTCATACATCATACCCACAACTCTAAAAAAGTCAGCACCGACTCTGTCCATCTTGTTGACAAAGGCGATTCGGGGCACCTTGTATTTATCAGCCTGTCTCCATACTGTTTCAGACTGGGGCTCCACTCCGCCAACAGCACAGAATACGGCAACTGCGCCATCAAGCACCTTGAGAGATCTTTCAACCTCTATGGTGAAATCCACATGACCGGGGGTATCTATAATGTTAATTCTATGATTTCTCCAGAAGCAGGTTGTTGTAGCAGCCGTAATGGTTATTCCCCTTTCCTGTTCCTGTTCCATCCAGTCCATGGTGGCTGTGCCTTCATGAACCTCTCCTATCTTATACGATACGCCGGTATAGTACAGAATTCTCTCTGTAACGGTAGTCTTACCCGCGTCAATGTGAGCCATAATACCGATATTTCTGCATCTTTCTAATGGAACTGTCCTCGCCAAAACACAAACTCCTTAAAAAATTTTTACCAACGAAAATGTGCAAAAGCCTTGTTAGCTTCCGCCATCTTGTGAACATCTTCTCTCTTTTTAACTGCACCACCTTTGTTGTTGTATGCATCAATCAGCTCGCCCGCAAGCTTATTAATCATTGTTCTCTCGCTTCTACCCTGAGCGGCTGTAATAATCCAGCGAATTGCAAGAGATACCTTTCTTTCTGGTCTTACCTCCATAGGCACCTGATAGGTTGCACCGCCAACCCTTCTCGGACGAACCTCGATAATGGGCTTTACATTTTCCATAGCCTGCCTGAAAACGGCTATGCCATCTGCATTCAATTTCTGTCCAACCATATCAAGGGCTGAGTAAAAAATATTCTGAGCAACAGTCTTCTTACCTTTAAGCATAAGCCTGTTTATAAATTTGGTTACTATAAGATCATTATAAACCGGATCCGGTAAAACCTTTCTAATCTCTGCTCTTCTTCTTCTTGCCATTTTAGTTACTCCAAAAAAGTTTTTATGCCTTGGGCTTTTTGGTGCCGTATTTAGAACGACTCTTCTTTCTGTTCTGAACTCCTGCGGAATCAAGAGCACCTCTGACAATATGATACCTAACACCGGGTAGGTCCTTAACCCTTCCACCTCTTATAAGCACCACTGAGTGTTCCTGAAGATTGTGTCCTTCTCCTGGAATATAGGAGGTTACCTCATAGGCATTTGTAAGCCTTACCCTTGCTACCTTCCTCAAAGCTGAGTTAGGCTTTTTGGGTGTGGTTGTGTAGACTCTGACGCAAACACCTCTTCTTTGCGGGCAGTTTGTAAGAGCCGGTGATTTGGACTTTCTCTTAATCTTTTCTCTACCCTTTCTGACTAACTGGTTAATTGTTGGCATATTCACCTCATAAAATCTTTAAATAATCAAAAAAATACAGAGCATAAAAGTATATTCAAGCAAAAAAAATAAGTCAACAAAAAAATAGCTTTGCTATCTAAAGCTATCTCTTGCCCTCTAAAACAAAATAAAAAAAATTGCTATAGAGAATAGTTTTTATAGCATTTATAAACTCTTCCTGTCAAGAAAAATTTTGGAGGTACTACTTCTGTATGTAGACGTAGATGATTCTCTGAAGTACTGTAACTAATGATAAAAGCCCCAGTAGCATCAATGCCTCTTTTATCATCCCGCTATAAATGCCAAGACAGATTATTATTAACCTTTCAGGTCTTTCTATAATCCCCACATTGCAGGTTCTGCCAATCCCCTCTGCCCGAGCCTTTATGTAACTAATTATTAGAGACAATGCCATAGTACTAACACAGATTAAAATGCCTTCACCATCATTTTTAAGGAAGAAAAAGATGCTTAAAGCTATAAAAAAAAGGCTGTCTGAAACTCTATCAAAGACTGAATCCAGAAAAGCACCGAATGCAGTCTCTCTGCCTTTTGTTCTTGCAGAAACACCATCAAGAATATCAAAAAAACCTGAAACAAGAATTAGCGTTGCCCCAAATTTTGATCCATCTATTATAAAGACGGTAGAGATAAAAGCTGTAATCAGTCCGAAAAAAGAGAAGGCATTAGGGCTGAATGGGAATATTTTTACCAGAAATCTTAAGGGTCTGTCAAAGGCATGTCCTAAAAATGAAGAAATCATTATCTTTCAGTCTCTCCAGTTATAAAGGATTCTACTTTTTGTCTCGCAACTTCATCAGGGTACTGCTCAATGGGATGTTTCATAAAATATGCAGAGGGCGATTTTAAAACGCCACCTATACCTCTGTCCAGAGCAAGCTTACAGCACCTTATGGCATCTATAACAACACCTGCACT
>JBEQAF010000122.1:0-4170 GCA_041640455.1 bacterium | reverse complement strand
TGATAATAAGATATTTTATTCTTTACCTCTTATCCCTCCTGCCTGGAGACCACACTGGAATATGAAAGTTACTTTAAGAGAGGATGAGTCACCTTTGAACCCGTCAGGCAATCTTATCGTTAACAACATCCAGCAGTTATACGAGTCAAGAAGGGCTGAACAGTCGCCGGTTAACACAGTTGATGAAATACTTGGCAGAAAACCACAAAAGGATTTGACTAAATCTCCTGAATTATTAATAGATAGAATAAAAAAACTTGATAATCTTTTAGTAATAAATGATGAAGCACACCATGTTCACGATGAAGCACTACAGTGGCATAAAACTTTGATGTCAATTCACAAAGCTCTACCTAATGGAATAAACTTATGGCTTGATTTCTCTGCCACTCCTAAAACGCAAACCGGAACTTATTACCCCTGGATTATAGTTGACTATCCGCTTGCTCAAGCGGTAGAAGACAGGATCGTAAAAGCCCCTTTGATTGTACACCGAGTAGATAAAAAGGACCCTGAAGATATAACTACAGAAAATATCATTCAAAAATACGGCGACTGGATTATTGCTGCCACAAATAGATGGAAAGAGCATTATGAGGTTTATTCGCAGGTTGGCAAAAAACCAGTTTTATTTATCATGGCTGAAAAAAACGATTATGCTGATGAAATAGCGCAAGAAATAAGAAAAAGGAAAGATGAATTCGGATTCGAATATCCTGAAGAAGAAGTAATGGTAATACATGTGAAGACTAAAGAAGGTGAATCTCAGGAAACAGAAATTAAAATAACAGAAAAAGACTTACCTCGCTTAAGAGAATTATCAAGAAATATAGATGAACCGGAAAACAAGGTAAAAATAATTGTCAGCAATATGATGCTTAGAGAAGGCTGGGATGTGCAGAATGTTACGGTAGTGCTTGGGTTAAGACCATTTACTTCAAAAGCGCAAATTCTTCCTGAACAGGCGGTGGGCAGAGGTTTAAGGCTCATGAGAGGAATTAGCCCGGACCACACACAAACCCTTGAAGTTATGGGAACACAGGCTTTTGAAGAGTTTGTCAGGGAACTTGAGAAAGAAGGCGTGGGGATAAACACAGTAAAAACTCCACCTCCTTTGCCGGTAACGATTGCCCCTGAGGAATCAAGGTTAAATAATTATGATATTGAAATTCCACAAACAGAATTTAGATATAAGAGAAATTACAAAAAGATTGATAGTTTTGACCCATTAAAAGTTCCTTCACTATATTCTTCTGATAAACTTGAAGAGGATAGAAAAATAATTTTGAAGATGGAATTTGCAACTACAGGGACAGATGTTGGAACAGCATCTATGCCGGTTTCTTCTTTAACTTCTGGAAGAGAACTTGTTGTCTATATGACAAAAGAAGTTATGAAAAGAGCACGCCTCACTTGTGATTTTAACGTACTATATCCAAAAATAGAAGCATATGTTTTGAAGCGATGTTTTGAAACAGAAATACACGATATTGAGGACGATAGGTTGAGGAAAAATTTATCCGATATTACAACTCAAGAAGCAATCATTGATTTACTGTCAAAGGAAATCGGAAAGCTATCCGTTGAGTCAAAAGAGGTAGTAGAAAAGGCAGGAACATTTAAATTATCAAAAATCGAACCATTTACCTGGCGTAGAAAACACCTGAGATGTAAAAAGACAGTTTTCAATTTTGTTGCAGTTTACAATGAATTTGAGGCAGAATTTGCTCAATTTCTTGACAACTCACCTGACATTGAAAAATTTTCCGCTCTTGCAGATAAGTTTTCTATTGATTATCTGACCTCAAAAGGTGCTATACGACTTTATTATCCTGATTTTGTCGCAGTCCAAAAGATTGGAAATAAAAGAGTGTACTGGATTATAGAGACAAAGGGAAGAGAATACGAAGATACTAATAAAAAAGATGCAGCAATTAAGAGATGGTGCGAAGATATAACACGCCAGACAGAACAAGATTGGCGATACTTGAAAGTCATGCAATCTACTTTTAACTCGTTAAAACCAAAAAACTTCGGTGCTTTAGCTACTTCCATTTTGTGAATAGCTAGTGTTACATGTTATTACTAAATTAAAATGTCACATTTTGTTAATCTCCTACTTTTAGATGCATTTCATGTAAAGTTAGGAGGTTTTATGAATACAAGAAAAATTTTTTGGCTGCCAATAGACTAACAGAAGATACTATTAGATATAAAGATGGCAGGTGAGTTCCTAAGTGCTTGAAAAACCTTGCTTTTTTAGACAATAAGTAGACAGATATAGATGAGAAAAAAGGGTTATTTGGTGGAGGTGGTGGGAATCGAACCCACGTCCGAAAAGTTCCAACTTAGAACCACTACAGGCTTAGTCAGGATTTTTTATTCATCTTTAACCCTCCTCCTGACAGGATTGTTAAAGATATAGCACATTAAGTTTCGCCTTTAATACCTGTGCGAGCATTAAAGACTATCCTGTATATCTGACGACTGCTCAAACCTACAGGCAAGCTTAAGCAACCGTTGCAGTCTTAATTATGCTGCAAGAGCGAGTTTTGGTTCGGCACTTGTGTGCATGAGCCTGTTTTACGAGGCGACTCACCTCGGCCTGCGATCCTAAATCTTTCCTCCCCGTCGAAACCTTTACACCCCCTCGCTTTATCTTAGTTTATAATGCTTTTCTATCTTTTCAAGCTCTCTTTTTTGCTCCCGCTCTTTTATCTTCTGTTTCTTGTCGTACTCTTTTTTCCCACGTGCAAGAGCAATTTCTAATTTTATTTTACCATTTTTGAAATAAAGTTTCAAAGGTATAAGCGAATATCCCTTCTGCTGGATCTTGCCTATGAGCCTGTTTATCTCCCTTTTGTGCAGCAAAAGCTTTCTAATATCAGATGGCTCATGATTTTCATGGGTGGCAAAGGGATAGGGCTGTACCGTCATGTTATGAATAAAAACCTCGCCTCCTCTTATAAGACAGAAAGCATCCTGAATGTTAACTTTACCCAATCTTATGGATTTTACCTCTGATCCCTTTAACACCATACCTGCTTCAAAGCTCTCCACAACTTCATAGTTAAAATGGGCTTTCTTATTCTGAGTTATTATTTTTATATTTCCAATAGCCGCCATATTCTGATATTTTATCATATGGGAAGTAAAAATAAAATCTATATGAAGCCTGGCGAATACAGAAACAAATTGATTTTTTTAACAGTGCTTACCGCCGTTCTGGCTGTTAATCTTACCCTGCATTATTTCAACCCTGATTTTCTAAAACAACTGGAGCTCAAAAGCTATGACTGGCGAATGGTAATAAAAGAGGCGGGTAAGATGTCTGATAGTGTTGTTATTGCTGCTATAGATAATAAAAGTGTTGATCAGATTGGTAGATGGCCATGGCGCAGGGATGTTTTTGCCAGACTTTTAAAAAAGATATCCGATGGCGGAGCCAAGGTAATAGCTGTAGATGTGCTATATACAGAGCCTTCGGATACTAAAAAGGATGATGAACTGGCTGAGGCTATCAGAAACGGCAGGACTGTTCTTGCCACAGCTTTTAGTTTTGAAGAGATGATAAGTTTAAAGCCTGAGGCAGAGCAGGATTTTGTCAAATCAGCCTATACCCTTGTGAATGATAGCGGAGAGAGTGAAACACCTGAGGCTATAGGAGTCTTTGCTCCCTTGCCAAAGTTTATTAAAAGTGCAAGATATCTCGGACATATTAATATGTTCCCTGATATTGATGGGGTGGTAAGAAAGGAGTTTGTTGGTATAAAATACGGCGATTTATATCTGCCCTCCCTGATGATTCAAACCTATAAGATTTTAAATAATCTCTCAGACGATGAGGTTATTTTTGTGCCTGGCAAAAAGTTAATACTAAAGGATAAGATAGTTAATCTGGATGCCAACTCGGGATTTCTTATTGATTATATAGGAGAGGCAGGCACATTTAAAAGAGTGTCCTTTGCAGATATTTATAATGACAGCTATGACAGGGATGTCTTTAAGGATAAAATAGTTTTGGTAGGTGCCACTGCGCTTGGTATCTATGATCTCAGGGTAACTCCCACTTCCCAGAATATGCCTGGAATTGAGAAGCATGCCTTTGCTATTGAAAATTTAATTAATGGTAGATTTTTAAAAAAAGCTCCTGAATATATTACCCGAATT
>JBEQAF010000121.1:0-4196 GCA_041640455.1 bacterium | reverse complement strand
GATTACAGGCGTGGAAGGATATGTGGAGTCAATAGCTACCGGCTGGCTGGCAGCTTTTTTTCTTCTCTGTAATATAAAAAATGAGGATATTATCTTTCCTTCTGGCAGAACTGCATTAGGCGCTCTGCTATCTCACCTGAAGAGTCCCTTAAAACCCTATCAGCCATCGGGGCTTCATCTCGGTCTGTTCATAAAAGATAAGGTGCCTAAAAAGGATAGGGAGAAAGACCTGCTTGAAAAGGAGCAAAAGGATTTTGAGATATTTTATAATAGGGCAAAAGAGATTATCTTTTTTTGATAAGTCTTTCCAGCTCTGCCAGATTCTGTAATATTATGTTCTTTTTATTGGTGAGGCTGAGCCATTTTTTATCATCAGATTTTTCAAAGGCATCCTTTATTTCATAATCCAGCACACCCAGATAGGCGGTTAGCGAGTTGAATACCTTAACGAGCTCATCCTGCACCTCTTTGAGCTCCTCTTCTATTTTACCTTTTTCTTCATTTATAAACTTTTCTATGTCGTCTACAGTCTCTTCTTTTTCTATATCATCAGTCATCTTTTTTCTCCTTTTTTGATTCCTGACTTTTTTCTCTAAGCATTTTTAATGCCTTTTCTACCATGAAATTTACCGATCCCTCTTCATAGCTATTGGTCCTCTCATCAAAGCTGCCTGCCTTTATACCTGTTATGATCTCCAGTGCCTCATCCACATATTCAACCGAATATATATTAAAAACTCCTTTATCTATAGCTTCACAAACCTCTTCGCTCAGCATTAGATGCTGTATGTTAGACTGGGGGATTATAACTCCCGCATCCTTTTCTTTAAAACCTCTATCTTTTATTAGCTCAAAAAATCCTTCTATCTTTTCATTCACTCCGCCTATGGGCTGAACCTCACCGTGCTGATTTATGGAGCCTGTAACAGCTATAGATTGCTTTAAGGGGATATTTCCTATGGCTGAATGCAGAAGAATCGCTTCAGCAAGGGAGGCACTGTCGCCTTCTATCATTCCATATAGCTGTTCAAAGCAGATGGAGGCATTAAAGCTTAAAGGGAATCGGTTTCCAAACTTGCTGGTAAGATAGGAGGCTATAATCATGGAAGCCTTATCGTGAATCTTTCCGCTCAGCTTAGCTTCTCTGTCGATATTTACTACCCCAGCCTTGCCTATAGACACGGTAGCAGTGATTCGGGAGGGCTTTCCAAAGCGGTAATCTCCCAGATCATAAACCGATAGTCCGTTTATAACTCCCACTTTCGTGCCTTCTGTGGAGATAAGAAGAATATCTCTCATTAGAAGTTCCTGTATGTTTTTCTCTATTTTGCTATGTCTTTCCTTCTTCTTTTTCAGGGCAGATATTACATCTTCCCTGAAAACCATATTCTTTTCCTGCTTCTTTGCAATAAAATTTGACTCCCTCACAAGACTTTCTATATCTTCAACCTTGACTGAAAGTCTTTTCTGGTCATCCACCTGTCTACCGCCAAACTCAATTATTCTCTGGATGGCAGATTCATGGAAGGGGAGGAGGTCTTCTTTTTTTATAAGCGTTTCAATAAAATAGCCATAGGCAGCTTCAGCCTGTTCATTCCATTCTATATCTTTATTAAAATCTGCTTTAACCTTAAATATTTTTGAGAAGTCCTCATCGTAGTTAAAAAGCAGATAATAAAGGAACGGATTGCCAACCAGAACTATCTTTATGTTTAAAGGAATTGGCTCAGGTTTTAATGTGCCTGTAGAGACCCTGTAAGGCTCAAGCGGGTCTTCTATTCTTATCTCCTTATTTTTTAACGCCCTTTTGAGAATGTCATAGGAGAATGGATTTTTTAAAAGATCAAGGGCATCCAGTATGAGATATCCACCATTGGCTTTATGAAGAGCACCTGGTTTTATTAAAGTAAAATCGGTTATTGCCATCCCCATCTGAAATTTAAACTCTACCTTGCCTATCAGATTGAATGGGTTTGGATTGGTTTCAAATACAACTGGCACCTCCTGTTCCTTGCTTCTGTCAACAAAAACATTGACCTTGTATCTAATAAATGATGGCTCTGGTTTAAAAAATCTCAGTGCTAAATTGGAAGGAACAGGCAGCTCTGCCTGTTTGAAATCCTCCAGGCTGTTTAGTATATCGTCCTGCACCTCAGACAGGTAATCTAAGATTTTCTTGTTAAAACTATATTTTTCCTTGAGTTCATCTATATGGTAAGATACATTGTTTAAAACTACCCTTTTTTCCAGCTCCATTATCTTTCTTTTTGTCTCTTTCTCTGCCTCTTTAACAAGTTTTATAGCCTCTTTCAACCGGTTTTGCAGAATCTTTATCTTTTCCTGAATTGCCTTTTTCTCCGACTCAGAAAGCTTAGAAAATTTCTCCTCGTCCAGTACCTCATTGTCTTTAACGGGTAGAAAAACAAAGCCATCTGCGCCCTTTTCCAGTATAAAGCCTCTACCTCTTGTCTCATCATTTAAGGAATCAAATACCTGTCTATCAAACTCTTGAAATTTTTCAATTATCTGCGTCTTTTCCTGCTCAAACTCCTTTGATTCAAAAATCTTGGGAATCTCCTTTCTAAGGGCATCTATAAGCTCATCCATATCCCTTGCAAAAAGGCTACCGTATCCCTTAGGAAGCTTAAGATACATGGGGCAGTCAGGCTCCCTGAAATTATAAACGTATACATAGTCTTCAGGTTGTCTTTCTGATATGGCTTTGTTTCTGGTAAGCTCGAGGATCAGATTATGTTTTCCAAGACCGGGTTCGCCTAAGGCAAAGATATTATATCCATCTGACTCAATGTCAAGCCCAAATTCTATAGCTTCTACCGCACTGCTTTGTATGTTTAGAGTTACATCTTTATTAATGTTGTGATTGCTTCCTGAATAGTTACTTCTTCTAACAACCTGCCGGGATGTTAATTTTTTCAAGGCTCCTCCTATATGTCAAGATTTTTTGCCTCCCAGGCATTATCTTCAATAAACCTTCTTCTCGGCTCCACCTTTTCTCCCATTAGCATGCTAAAAATGTCATCTACTATAACCTCGTCTTCAAGCATTACCTTGCGAAGTACTCTTGTTTCTGGATTCATGGTTGTTTCCCACAACTGAGCAGGATTCATCTCACCAAGCCCCTTGTATCTCTGAATATATACACCCTTATTTCCTATTTCAAGCAGTTTTTCAAAAAGCTTTAGCGGGCTTTTTGTTTCAAAAATACTTTCGCCAATCAGGCTATAGGGTGGCATTCCCAGCTTTTCCTTAATTAATCGGACTATTTTAACAATCTCTTTAAGATCTCCAGAGGCATACAGATCTCTTGATATTACTGTGGAAAATACTTTAAGATTTCTCTCTGTTTTTACCTCCACATAATAACTTTCATGTTCAAAATCCTTTTTTATATCTCCAACATAGATATTTCCGTCGCCTTCCTCCATATAATCTCTAATCTGTTTAATTTTCTCCAAAAACTCTTCTTCGTTTTTAAACTCTTCCTCATTGTTAAAGAGGAAATATGCCTTTTCCAGCACATGAAAGTCAACGTTTTTCTTGTCAAATGCTTCTGCCATGCGCTTAAATGAAGAAAGTTTTTTCAAAAACTGCAACTCTTCCCTTCCTCTTAACTCCTTTGTACCTTTCAGGGTAATTTTATCCAGCGCAAGTTCCACTATATTTTCTTCTAAATCTCGCTCGTCTTTGAGATATTTTTCAATCTTGTCCTTTTTTATCCTGTACAGAGGTGGCTGCGCTATAAAAAGATTGCCGTTTTTAATTATATCGGTCATCTGCCTGAAAAAAAGTGTTAACAAAAGGGTTCTTATGTGAGATCCATCCACATCTGCATCGGTCATTATTATAATCTTTTTATATCTTAATCTGTCCTTATCACCGTTCTTCTCAGAGCCAATCGGAACACCCAGTGCAGATACTATGGCTTTTATCTCATCACTGCTAAGAACCTTATCAAGCCTTGATTTTTCTACATTAATAATTTTTCCTTTTATGGGAAGTATGGCTTGAAACTTCCTGTTTCTACCCTGCTTTGCTGAACCACCAGCAGACTCTCCCTCCACGATAAAAATCTCGCTTTTTTCTGGATCCTTCTCCTGGCAGTCTGCCAGCTTTCCTGGCAGGGTGGGGTCTTCAAAGGCAGATTTTTTCCTTGCCAGCTCTTAGATCGGAAGAGC
>JBEQAF010000120.1:0-4332 GCA_041640455.1 bacterium | reverse complement strand
ATGCTGGGTGAGCTTACAGAAAAAATGGCTTCTCATATCTGTCTTGCAAAGGCGAAAAAGATTCTTATCCCCATCTCACAGGAAAAGATTGAGATAGTGGGCTTGAAAAAAGAGCCTCTACCTCATCTCGTAAAAGAGCTTGTTGATAAAATCAAACAATTGGAGGATAGTCAGTATGTGTGAAGCAAATGTTTTTATTATTAAAGACTCAAAAGAGGAAAAACTGATAGAAAGTGTAGATATAATCGAACCTATTTCAGAAAACGAATGGTATCTTAAAAATATTTTTGGCGAGCAGATTAAGGTTAAAGGACATATCAAACATATCTCTCTAATAAATCATAAGATTGTTTTTGAAACCGATTAGAGAGCCATACACTGGGGATTGTCTCTTATTACGGACACAAAAATCTCCACCAGCTGAGGATCAAACTGAGATCCAGCACATCTTGAAATTTCATTTAGAGCGTCCTCATAATGCATTGCTTTTCTGTATGGTCTGTCAGAAGTCATGGCATCAAAGGCATCACAGATAGCTATGATCCTGGACTCCAGAGATATCTCTTCGCCTTTCTTGCCTGACGGATACCCCTTCCCGTCATATCTCTCATGATGTTCAGAAATTATTGACTTTACATCTTCTAAAAAGCTTATGGGATCTAATATCTGAGAGCCAACCAGCGGATGCTCTTTAACCACTTCAAACTCTTCAACAGTCAGAAACCCAGTCTTATTTAGAATATTAAGATCTGTTGCAATCTTACCTATATCATGCAGAATTGCAGAGTGCTGGAGAATCTCAAGTCTTTTTGGAGTCAGATTAAGCCTCTTCCCGACCTCAATGGCATAACAGGTTACTCTTTCCGAATGACCTCTGGTATATTTATCCTTTGCCTCAATGGCATTAACCAGCGCCCTTATGGTATCAAAATAACTTTTCTGAAGATCCGAATATAGCTTTGCGTTTTCCAGAGACACGGCAGTCTGCCCAGCCAGAGTATTTAAAAGCTCCAGTTCATCTTCAGTAAACTCCTTTCCATCAACCTTATTATTTACATTCAGAACACCTACAACCTCACCTTTTATAATAACAGGACTCGAAATAAGCGACCTTGTCTCATATTTGCTCTTACTGATCATCTTGAATCTTTCATCGGCTTCTATATTTTTTACAATAAGCGGTTTTGCCTCTCTGGCAACCCATCCTGATATGGAATCCCCTATCTTTACGAGGGTATTTTTTACTACCTCCTCATCAATACCTATGGCATATTTAATATAAAGTGAATCTCTGCTTTCATTCAAAAGCATGAGCGAACCAGTCTTTGCCTTCATCATCTGCACAGACTTTTCAACTATCATTTTAATAACATCATCAGGATTTAAAACTGTAGTAAGGCATCTGCTTATTCTATAAAGTATTTTTAACCTGTCAACAGCCTTTTCAAGATGAAAGTTTTTCTCTTCGATATCCTTAACCATCATTTCTATCTGATTATTGGCATTTTCCAGTTCAAGAACTCTTGATTTTAGCTGGGCATTTAAAGCTTCGAGCTCTGCTTTATATCTCAGGCTCTCCTGCATTTTTGCTATCTCATGCTCCTTTTTAAGATCATTCTCATGGAGCTCCTTTATTTTGTTGACCATAAAATTAAAGGTTTTTGATAATATCCCGAGCTCATTTCCCGAAGGGATTTTTACCTGAACATTCAGATTCCCCTTAGAGGCGTCAATCATGGCTTTCATTAACTCTTTTATCGGACAGGTTATAAAAAGTGTGATAACCAAAAAGGTAAGCACTATCAGAACCAAGAAGGTGATCACTGAAGAGTATATCATCCTCTCAAAATTTTTCCTTAGAAGTGCGTTAATACTATCCTTTGATACTTCAATCACCATAGCGCCCAGCACCTTTTTGGACGATGAATGGTGAGTGCTACATGTTGGACCGTTGAAAAGAAGATTTACTACTTTTATAGTTTCTTTATCTTCTATGAGAGCAAACTTTTCTCTTTTGGGTGCTGTTCCATCATGGCAGGAGACGCAAAGCTCGCTGTTAATTGGAATACTGGTCTCTTTAAAATCGCTGGAGCCAGAAATAATAACCTTTCCCTGCTTATTAAGGATAAGAATATTTTTAAGATGATCCTGATCCTTTAATACATCCTTTGCAATATTTTCAACAATCTTGAAGTCATTTTTTTCCATTCCATAATAGAGAGATTTTTCCAGAGAAGTGCTAAGCTTGGTAACCAGATCCTTCTCATGCTTAAGCATCTCCCTTTTCTGATAGTTAATCAGATAGAAAAAAGTGGCGAGAATAATTATTCCAATTACTATGCTTATTTTATAAAGAACTTCGAACCACAATCTTTTGTGAAGTGGAATATGCATAATTTTAAATTTTAAATTATTTTAATAATTTATTCAAGTTTTTTTAAAAAACTGGGCGAAGCTGAGAAATTAATGGCTATGAAAGGTCAGAAATCTTTCAAATCTTTTTAAAGTTCTTTCCATTCCAATAATATCTATAATGTCATAAAGAGACGGGCTCACCGTTTTACCTGTTAGAACAATTCTAATCTGCTGGGCAACAGTGACTACTTTAACCGAAAATTTTTCCGCTGTATCTCTTACAAGAGTTTCAAAAACCTTTTCATCAGCCAAGCCATTGCATTTAAGAAAATCATAAACGTAGTTTATGATCCTTAGATCCTTGTTGGGAAAGAATTTATTTACTCCATTCTCATCATACTCAAACTCGTCAATGAAGTAAACCATCGCACTCTCGGCAAGCTCATCAAGTGTTTTTGCCCTCTCTCTCAAAGATTTTATGATTTTTTTACAAGACACTGGATCTATCTTATTTACACCCCTTTTTTCAAAAAAATCCCTCATTAAAGGCTCAAGCTCGTCTAACTCCATTGTTTTAAGATAATGGGCGTTTAACCAGAGAAGTTTGTCTGGATTAAAGACTGCTGCAGATTTGCCAATGTTTTCAATATTAAATTTTTCTATCATCTCCTCAAGGCTAAAAATCTCCTGATCACCGTATGACCAGCCCAGTCTAACAAGATAATTTACAAGCGCTCTGTTTATATACCCCATATCTTTGTAAGCCATAACTGATGTGGCTCCATGCCTTTTTGAAAGTCTTGTCTTGTCACTTCCAAGTATCATGGGCACATGGGCAAACTGAGGGATGGGAAAGCCAAGAGCATTATAAATCTGAATCTGTCTCGGTGTATTATTCAGATGGTCATCGCCTCTTATTATATGGGTTATCTCCATATCAACATCATCAATAACTACAGCAAAATTGTAGGTAGGGAATCCGTCGGAACGAATAATAATTAGATCATCAAGCTCTTCATTGTTAAACACAACAGTGCCCTTAATAAGATCATTAACAACCGTCTGCCCTTCAAGAGGCGCTTTAAATCTAATCACTGGTTTAATCCCTTGAGGCGTATCTTTCCTCTCGCGACATCTTCTATCATAGATTGGTTTTCTACCTTCTTTTAACGCCCTCTCTCTCCTTTCCTGAAGCTCTTCAGGCTGACAATAGCAGTAGTAAGCCTTGCCTTCAGCTAAAAGCTTATCTGCATAATATTTATATCTATCCATACGTTGACTCTGAAAAAAGGGTCCCTCATCCCAGCTGAGCCCGAGCCAGCTCATGCCATCAAGAATAGCATCAACTGACTCTTTTGTAGATCTTTCGGCATCAGTATCTTCTATTCTTAAAATAAACTTTCCACCTTTATTTCTTGCATAGAGAAAATTAAAAAGAGCCGTTCTTGCTCCGCCAATATGCAGATATCCCGTTGGAGATGGTGCAAAACGTGTCCTGACCATTTAACCCCCCGATTAAATTCAAAGGAATAATTTTACCAATAAGTTATAATTTTTGAAATAGCAAAAATTTAAAAATTATTTATCAAATTGGGAAAGATGGGACTTAATATTCTTAAATTAGCCTGATCACATTCAATAGTTATTGTTTCTAAAGATTTAAAAATTTTTATTTTTGTTTTTTTATAATAGATTTTATAGTTTTTATAAAATTTAATGGATCTACAGGTTTTGATATAAAATAAAATTCATCTTTTTTTATATCATCAAATTTTAATATCTCATCGGTGTATCCGCTCATAAATATACATTTTATATCTGGTTTTAATGATTTTATTGTGTTATAAACTTCCTTACCATCTTTCCCAGGCATAATTACATCCAGAATAAGTAGATCTATCTGGTCAATATTTGCTTTTATCTTTTCCTCTGCCTCAATGCCATCTTTTGCATCAATTACAATATAATTATGCATTT
>JBEQAF010000119.1:0-4380 GCA_041640455.1 bacterium | reverse complement strand
TTTAAGATATATATGATAGTCAGAAACGGAAGTTAGTATACCTGTCTCATTAATCCCCATCTCTTTTACAAGCTTCAGATCCTCCTTGTTTGCTCTGACCCATGCGGTAATCTCGGGATACTTGTAACCCAGCTCCATGCACTGCCTGACTGCCTCTTTATCTTTGTCGCTATAAAGAAAAAATTCTGACTGCCTGATCAGACCAAAATTACCTGTAAGTCTGTGAAGCATCTTATAAATATCCACAATCTGCTTGACCGTGTAGGGCGGCCTTGCCTGCTGACCGTCTCTGAAAGTGGTATCGGTAATAAATATATCCTCAGGAATGTCCATAAGAACCACTTCGTCGGAATAGATCTGTTTGCAGACCTCTGAATAGGGAAACATATCTCTTAGAAGATTGGGTTTTTCAAGATTTATCACATTAGAATGAGCTTTTTCAGCCCCTTTTATAAGCTCAAATCTGTTTTTTTTGTTATTCCAGTTGACCACTTTATTCCTCCGAAAGAAGTTCTTCAGTTAAAAGCTTGTATCTTTCCTGTGTAAATGCATTTTTGGGAAGGGCTTTAAAATTTTTAACGCCCGCTTCCTGTCTCGCCCTGTATATCTCTTCGAGAGTTACATTTCTTGGTATTTTAAGTATCTGTCCCGGATAAAGTCTTTTCGGGTCTCTAATCTGATTTCTGTTATATTTATAAATTAAGGGCCAATAAGCAGCATCGTTATAAATAAACGGATAGGCGGCTATATCTTCAAGGCTTTCACCTTCCTTAACAGTATAAAAAGTTGGATATCTTTTTTCAAGTTTAAATCGGATATCCTCAAGAGTTTTGGCTTTTTTCTTTCTTTTCTCTTCCTTAGCTGGCTCTGCTGGGGGAGGGATTAATGCTATTTCTTCTTTCTTCTTTGCCTCCTGCTCTGCTTTAAGCCTCTCCTCCTCTCTTATCTTTTCTATTACTTTCTGCCTTTTCTCTTCAATCTCTCTCTTTTTTTCCTCAAGCTTCTGAAGGATAATTTCCAGTTTATAGTTGGCATAGAGGCTTAATCTTTGCGCATTTATCCTGTCCCGCTCTTTTTCTACCTCGTCAAGGGTAATCCAGATATTTCTTATCTGCTCCCATTCATCGGGCAGATACTCAGGCAGATCCTGATAATAAAGATTTTCAATCTCCAGCTTTATTCTTTTTATATCTTCCTCAGGAAATTTTGCACAGGATGAAAGCACTAACAGTATTACAAAAAAAGCAAGAAATCTCATTGCTTTGGCAAAATCCTTTTAATATAAAGCTCTCTTAGCTGAATATCATCAACCTCAGAGGGTGCATCGGTAAGCAGACAGGTGCCTTTCTGGGTTTTGGGGAAGGCTATCACATCTCTGATAGATTCTCTCTTTAAAAGAAGCATGGCTATCCTGTCGAGACCGAGTGCAATGCCTCCGTGAGGCGGTGCGCCAAACTTAAGGGCTTCAAGAAAAAATCCGAACTTTTTATCTGCATCCTCATCGGAAAGCCCGATAAGCTCAAATATTTTTTTCTGCAACTGGGGCTGATAGATTCTCAGACTTCCTCCACCTATCTCGTTACCGTTTAAGACAATATCATAGGCTTTAGCCCTTACCTTAAGTGGCTCAGAATCAAGCAGTTTTACATCCTCATCCCTGGGCATTGTAAAAGGATGATGAACCGATACAAGTCTGCGCTCATCTTCATCATATTCAAATAGAGGGAAGTCTGTTACCCATACAAGGTTAAAGGAGTTCTCATCATAAAGTCTGAATCTTCTACCAAGCATAACCCTTATCTTTCCGAGAACAAAAAGACTTACTTTCAGTTTGTCCGCCACAAATATAATTATGTCACCGTTCTCAGCCTCAAATATCCTTTCAACAGCCCTTTTCTCCTCATCGGTGATAAACTTTGCCGCCGGAGACTGCCATGCACCATCCTGAATCTTAACCCAGAGAAGCCCCTTAGCTCCGAGCTCTTTTGAGAATTCTATAAGCTCATCAAGCTCCTTTCTTGAAAGAGACATGTTTTTCAGATTTATCCCCTTTATTACTCCACCATTTTTTATGGTCTCTGAAAAGACCTTAAATTCTGAATTTTTAAGACATTCGGTTATATCCTTTATATTCAATCCAAATCTTGTATCTGGCGCATCAGTACCGTAGTTTTCCATAGCATACTGATAGGTCAGCCTTTTCAGAGGCAGCGATAAAGAAAGCCCCAGCAGGTTCTGAAAAATCTCTTTCATCATCCCTTCTATGAGCTCCATAATGTCATTTTCGCTGATAAAGGACATCTCTATATCAACCTGCGTAAACTCAGGCTGTCTGTCTGCTCTGAGATCTTCATCTCTAAAACATCTGACTATCTGGTAATATTTGTCTATTCCGCCAACCATAAGTATCTGTTTAAAAAGCTGAGGAGACTGGGGTAGCGCAAAAAAACAGCCCGGATTTAACCTGCTTGGCACAAGAAAATCTCTTGCCCCTTCGGGTGTACTTTTGGTCAGAAAAGGTGTCTCCACATCAATAAAACCTCTATCATTAAGATAGTTTCTGATAATTCGGGAAAGATTGTGTCTGAAAAATATCCCCCTTTTTAGATTCTCACTTCTTAGATCCAGATATCTGTATTTTAGCCTGATGTTCTCGCCTACCTTATCAATCTCGCTCTCTTCAAGACTGAATGGAAGCGGCAGTGAATCGCTCAATATCTTTAGCTCCTGCGCAAGTAGCTCTACCTTGCCTGTTCTTATATTGGGATTCTCTGTACCATCAGGTCTCTTTCTTATAACCCCCTTAACGGCAATCACATACTCTGTCCTTATCCTTTCTGCCTTAATATGAACCTCTTTATTTACTGCTGGATCAAAAACTATCTGAAGTATCCCCTCCCGGTCTCTCAGATCAGCAAAAATTACTCCGCCATGATCTCTCCTTCTAAATACCCAGCCCATGGCTGTAACCTCTTTCCCCAACAGGCTCTCATCAAGCATCCCGCAATAGTCTGTTCTTTTCCAACCTTCTAAAAACTCCATTTAATTATCTCTCCTTTCAAAAATTTATTAATTTCAGCCGTCTCCTCCTGTCCGGTCTTCATGTCTTTTATGATGATCCTATTATTTTTAATCTCCTCTTCCCCTATGATTATGGTTTTAATTGCATTAAGCTTATCAGCCCGTCTGAGCTGACTTTTAAGACTACCGAAAAACGGATCGTATTCGGTTGAGTAATTATTTTTACGAAGGGTATTAACAATCTTAAGCCCCGTCTCCTTGCTCCCCTGACCTATAATGGCAACGAAAAAATCCAGTATCATATCCACAGTGACCCTATTTTCAAGAAGAGAGATAAGTCTTTCGAGCCCTATAGCCCAGCCAAAGGCAGGCAGATCCTGTCCGCCAAGATTTTTAGAAAGACTGTCATATCTACCTCCGGCGCATAAAGCACTCTGGGCGCCCAGTAGCTCTGAATGTATCTCAAATACAGTCCTCACATAATAATCAAGCCCCCTCACAATTCTGGGGTTAATTTCAAAGGGTATATTATCCAAGGAAAGGTAATATTTTAACTCATCAAAATGGTCTCTACAATCCTGACATAAAAAATCGGTGATTATGGGCACATTAATAAGATTTTCCTGACACTTTTCGCTTTTGCAGTCCAGGAGCCGGAGGGGATTTTTATCTTTTCTCCTTTTGCAGTCCTCACAAAGACCCTCTTTCTTATCCTCTAAAAATCTGAAGAGTGTCTCTTTGTATGAAGGTCTGCAGTTAGGACAGCCTAAGGAGTTTATAAAAAGTTTAACCTCAGATATGTTTAGCCTTTTAAATATCTCCCATATGAGCGATATGCCCTCCAGCTCAGCAACAGGAGATGCTATGCCGAATATTTCAATACCGGCTTGGTGAAACTGCCTTAACCTGCCTTTCTGAGGTCTTTCATATCTGAACATGGGACCGAGGTAATAAAATTTCAGGTATCTTTCCTGTCCATATAGTCTGTGTTCGTTCAAAAATCTTACTACCGAGGCAGTCCCCTCAGGTCTCATTGTAAGGGATTCTCCGTTTCTGTCAGGAAAGGTATACATCTCCTTTTCTACTATATCAGTATCATCTCCTATACCTCTCTGAAAAAGCTCCGTCCTTTCGAGAACAGGGGTTCTTACCTCTCTGAAATGCCAGTTTTTAAAGACCTCCCTTAAAACCGCTTCTGCCTTCTGAAAAAGCAGAACATCTCTGTCATATATATCCTTAAAGCCTCTGACCGCTTGAATCATTTTTTACAATCCTTTCTGAATGATATACCACATTCCTTGTGGTCTCTTTTCCTCTGTACATGGCTCTGTCCGCAAGCTCGAGGAGCTCTGATTTACT
>JBEQAF010000118.1:0-4479 GCA_041640455.1 bacterium | reverse complement strand
AAATATTTCAACAACTTTAGTGCCATAGACCTTTAAAAAGTTGTCAATAAGATTTTTGGCTGTTGCAGAGCCAAAATATGCAGACAGAGCATTCTCCATATACTCCCTTAACTGCATTGCCATTGGAGAACCAATAGGCTCATCCTTCTTTACCAGTTTTGAGCTGGCAAAGACAGATACTATTTTTTCTGCCTGATGATTTCCAATAATTCTGCCAAGGAACTGCTCATAATCAGCAAGGGAAGGAGAGTGGGCTATAAGTCTTGATTCCGTTATAGTTCTTTCTGATTCAGCTCTGTCTTCATAAACAAAGCTCTGGGCAAGCTCTTTCTCTTCTTTGGAAGACTCAAAGATGATTGAAAAAGAAACAAGAAAAATAAGATTAAATGTAAGAGACCAGAATATAGAGTGGCTCCATGGATCAAACCCTTTCAAGTAAAAAAGTTCAAATGGTTTTAAAGCCTCTACACCGAAAAGTCCACTCTCCACAAGGCTGTTTATGGCAGGGAATGAGTTAGACAGACTTGGAATAAAAAGTATATAAAACCAGATTATAAATCCTGCAGAGATACCTGCAATGGCTCCAAATTTATTAATCTTTTCCCAGTAAATACCGAGTATAGTAGCTGGAGCCAGCTGGAGTATGGCACAGAATGACATTAGACCAATATCTACAAGAATCTTTTTCTCGCCAAGTAGTTTAAAATACACATATCCTGCAACGGTTACAAATAAAATTATCGCTCTTTTTATATGTATCAGCAGAAAAGATAGATTAATCCTTCTAATCTTTATTTTAAATAACAACGGCGAGATTATATGATTGAGTACCATAGTGCTTATTGCCACTGTCTCAACTATTACCATACCTGTGGCGGCGGAAAAACCTCCGAGAAAAACAAGCACTCCCAGAGCATCTTCCCCTCTCATAGTGGGTATCAGAAGCACACTGATATCTGCTTCTTCAGTGGATAGTCCCAGAAGTCTACCGCCTATGGCTATAGCAGGTACAAAAATGCTGATAAGGAATAGATAAATGGGGAATATATACATGGCTTTTTTAATATGATTAACATCATTATTTTCAATGACCGCCACATGAAACTGGCGGGGAAGAAACATAACTGCAATGCCAGATATTAGCATAATATTAAGCCACTGAAAAAATGATGGAGTGGGTGAAGTTCCAATGGTATAAAATTTTTTTATATCACTGAAAATTATCCCCTGATTAATAATATCTCTGTAGCCGCTAAAGACATAATAGGTAACATAAATGCCTACGGCAAGAAAGGCGCCGAGCTTTATTAGGGCTTCAAAGGCGACTGCAAGCACCATTCCCTCATGCTTTTCCGTAACATCAAGCTTTCTTGCTCCAAAGAGTGCCCCAAAAACGGCTAAAATTACTGCCATATAAAAGGAATAATCTTTGTAAAACTGGCTTATGGGCGGACTTATACCACCCTTTTTCCCATAAAAATAAAGCAGGTTAATTGTTCCGCTTATAGCCTTTATCTGAAGGGCTATATATGGAAGCAGACCTATGAGTATAAAAAAGGATACTATTGCAGCTAAAAGACTTGATTTACCGTATCTTGTGCTAATAAAATCGGCTATGGAGGTGGTGTTGTGCTTCTTTGAGATTAGCACTATCTTTCTTAAAGAATGCCACCAGGTAAAGGCTGCAAATGTTGGTCCTATGTAAACGGCGATATATTCAAAGCCTTTATGCATAAATAATCCCACACTGCCATAGAATGTCCATGCAGTACAATAAACTGCCAGAGATAACGAATAGATATAAGGGTTTGAGACAAGGCTTTTCCCCTTTTCTTTATATCTGTCACCAATGTATGCTATTAAAAAAAGTATGATGAGATACAGTAGGGTTATTGGTAGGATGTAGTCCATAGCTTACCTAATCAAGGGTCTTAACATATAGATAAATTACCAGTATGGAAAATATCCAGCCCACAAAAAGATATACGAAAAATACCGGGAAACCATAAAAAAGCGAATCCTTGTTAAAAATTGTAATAAAGGGATAGTTCAGCACCGTCAAACCAATTACAAAAAGAATAAGCCAGAGATCCTTCTCTTTTATATTTTTCATATAGAAATTAAAGCAGAAAATCTGTCATAGTCAAGCATATGCCCTGTTAAATACCTAAAAGCTCAAACCTGAATCCTTTCTCTCTTAGGTACTTTACCACATGTGGTAAAACTTCACCTGTCTTCCAGCCCCTGCCGTTTATATGGAAAATAAGTATACTACCGTTTCTTGAATTTGATATTACATGCTCATAAAGACGGTTGCTGGTTAGTGTTCTATCGGGATCTCCACTTTCAAAGCTCCAGTGAACAATCCTGTATCCGAGCTCCTCTATGATCCCTATTGCTTCTTCTGTATAGTAGCCATAAGGAAACCTGAATAATCGAGGCTTCCTTCCTGTAACTTCATAAATTAACTGTTCATTTTTTAAAACATCCTCTCTAATCTCCGATGGAGAAAGCCTTCTGAAATCTCTGTGAGAATAGGAGTGATTTTCAATTCTTATAAAATCAGACCGGCTAATTTTTTCCACATCCTCTCTGTTTCTTTCTATAAATTTGCCACTTAGAAAAAGTGTTACTGGTAGTTTATTTTCAACAATATATTCAAGAAGAGGCCTGTCAAAATATGCGGGAGATCTGGTCTCACAGGCATCAAAGGTTAGAAATACAACCTTATCTTCACGATTTATATGAGTAATAATCCCCGAGAAGCTAAAAAGATATATAAAAAATAGCCCCAGTAGCTTAGTAAAAGACTTCATATAGATATAACCCCTGCGGCGGTGCTGTATTTTTTGCTTTCCTTCTATCTTTTGCCATAAGGATAGCATTAAAATCTACTGGACTCATTCTTCCCAATCCGACCTCAACCATTGTTCCAACCAGAATTCTTACCATATGATGAAGAAAGCCGTTTGCAGTTATTTTAAATATTATAAGCTCTCCATCTCTTTCCCATATTGCATCGTAAACCTTTCTGACAGGATTTTTTCTCTCACACATAGAAGCCCTGAAAGAAGAAAAGTCATGCTCCCCACATATGGTATCTGCACAGATATTTAAGGCAGATAGGTTTAAAGGTCTCTCGATATGCCATACCCTGTTTCTATCAAGAGCTGTTTTCTCCATCCTGTTCAGGATTTTATAAATATAGGTCTTTTTTTTTGATGAAAATATGGGATGAAAATCAGGAGCTACCTCCTTAACATCCTTTATTACAATGTCGTTGGGAAGAAAATGGTTAAGCCCATACAAATATGCCTCTTTTGGTAGCCTTTTTCTTGTCTTGAAGGAAAAATACTGATTTATGGCATGGACACCTGTATCAGTTCTTCCAGAGCCAATAATCTTAATATTTTCACCTAAAAATTTAGACAGACAATCTTCAATTACTCCCTGAACGGTTACAACACCCAGCTGTTTCTGCCAGCCAAAATAGTTCGTACCATCATACTCAACCTTTGCAAGAATATGAATTAGCTCCATAACTTGCATTTTAATCAAATAGAGATAAAATTAAAACATAAAATTGAAGGAGAGAGAGTATGAGAGTATGCATTGATAAAGATCTATGTATAGGCTGTGGGCTATGTGCAGATACCTGCCCGGATGTGTTTGGAATTAAGGATGAGCTTGCTTACTGCAAAGTGGAAATCGTACCGAAGGACTATGAAGAGCTTGTAAGGGAAGCCCAGGATAACTGTCCCGTAGATGCCATAGCTATTGAAGATTAGTTCTCATATTAATGAGCAGTAATTTCTCTTAATAGTGAGAAAATTTTTCTCACATCAGAAGAGCTTATCTGCATACCTCCCCTTTCTGGTAGATAAATATCTGATAAAAAAATATTTTTTATCCTGGCATGGGCTTTGATTAAGCTATAGCGAGACCATGAAAAGGGGGTGAGAAAAATGAAAAAATTAGTTAAAAGATCCGCACTGGTTATGGCAGGGTTGGCGTTATTAGGGATGTTATCTTCTGTGGATGCTGCATTTGCTTTTGGAAAGGGCAAGGGCAATGGCAGAATGCTTCGTGATGGTTCCTGCATTAACAGCAAAACTGCAACCCAGCAGAATAACACAACAAGAGGAAGATATGGTGACGGCACCCAGCCAAGACCTATGGATGGCACCGGCTTTGGGGCAAAAAAGTAATCTTATGTATTAAAAAACTCCTGCTGAGGTTAAGTCAGCAGGGGTTTTTTATTTCTAAAAATTATAAGTTATTCCAAGACTTGCTTTCTTAGACACTGATTTACCTGAATGCCCATTAACATATTCAACCGAGTATCTTGCATCTGCTGAAAAGCTTTCTGAAAATTTATGATAAATACCTACGCCAAAAAGATTTGAACTTACTTTCTCCTTAAATATCCTTTCGTTTCCTGATGAAACCCACCATCGATGCCTGCCCTTTCTTGAATTT
>JBEQAF010000117.1:0-4494 GCA_041640455.1 bacterium | reverse complement strand
AATTGGTGGCGGAGCTTTATGCTTTAATCCTGAGCCGATTAAAGATTTCTTTGACCTCTTCGTAGTTGGTGATGGCGAAGATATTGTAAATGAGCTATCAGAAATTTTGATCGCCTCAGACTATAACAGAGAGAGATTTCTTTTATCTGCATCAAAGATAAAGGGCGTTTATGTCCCTTCCATTCACAACTCTGAGAAAGACACAATAAAAAAGATCATTGTTTCAGACCTGTCAGAAAAAGATACAGGTACCCCTTTAGTGCCGCTTATTGAGACCACCTTTAATAGACTATCCATTGAGATAGCTCGAGGTTGTTTAAGAGGTTGCAGATTCTGTTCCGCTGGTTTTACTCAAAGACCCTATAGAGAGCGGAATCTGAAAGATATTTATGAACAGTTCTATAAGGGGCTTTCTGAAACAGGTTTTGAAGAGTTTTCCCCATCCGCTTTGAGCAGTTCAGATTTTTCCTGTTTTTCCGAGCTCTTTCATTGCCTCTACCATCTGAGTCTAAAAAAAAGGGCGTCTATCTCCTTTCCTTCGCTCAGAGTTGGAAGTATTAAAAAGGAGCTGGCTGAAAAGATAAAAGAAGTAAGAAAAACAGGATTTACTGTAGCTCCTGAAAGCTTTGCATCCATGCAGAAAAAGATAAATAAAAACATAGATTTTGATAAACTTGGCGAGGATATTATAAACGCCCTAAATGAAGGCTGGCTCAATATAAAGCTTTACCTTATGATCGGTTTTCCCGATGAGAATCTGGATGATATTCATGATTTTAAAAGATTTTTAAAAGAGATCCTTTACAGGGCTAATAATAGAAAAGCAAACATTACCCTTTCCTTCTCCAACTTTATTCCCAAACCTCATACACCTCTTCAATGGGAGAGGATGAACTCTCTTGAAGAGCTCATTGAAAAACAGAAAGTCTTAAAAGACTTATTTTTTAAAGACAAAAAAATTTATCTAAAGCTTCATAACCCCTATATGAGCATAATTGAAGGAGTGATCTCGAGAGGCGATGAGAGATTAAACAGAGCCATATACTCTGCTTATAAAAAGGGCGCTATCCTCGATGCATGGAATGAACATTTTAATTTTTCCCTCTGGCTTAATGCCTTCAATGACTTAGATCTGGATTACGAGGAGTATCTCAAGGCAAAGAATATTAATGAAAGGCTACCCTGGAGCTTTATTAATACAGGACTCACCCATGAATTTCTAATATCCGAAAGGGAAAAATTTAAACGGGGGGAAATAACACCAGACTGCAGAGAAGCAGGTTGCCAGCAATGCGGTGTATGCGATTTTAAAGACGTAAAAAACAGGCTTTCTGAAAGATCAGAGATTAACCTTGCCAGCCCAAAAACTGAGAGCTATAACCCAAGAAAATATCTTATCTTCTATACCAAAAACAAAGATATGATTTTTCTTAGTAATCTGGATATGCAAAGGCTATGGCATCATTTGCTTCGCTTATCAGGCATAAATATTAGCTATACAAAAGGTTTTAACCCACAGCCAAAAATAGATCTTGGATGGGCACAACCGCTCGGTATCTCAAGCTATGCGGAGGTTTTAAAGTTAGAAACAGATTCAGAGCTTAGCAGGTTTTCGGAAGATATACTGAAAAAAAAGTTGCCTGAAGGGTTATCCATAACCCATATTATTGAGACAACTGATAATAGAGCCCTTGATAATATTGCAAGCAGATTTAGATTTTTTTGCCACAAACCCTATCTTTTTGACACAGGAGATGAAATTGTGGTAAAAAGAAATGATAAAGAAAAGCGGTTTGTTGTTTCTCAATACATAACAGATTTAACAAAGCAAGAAGATGGCTTTAGCTTTAACATAGATATTCAGCCAGGAGGATTAAAACCTATTGAGTTTGCAAAGGCTGTTGCGGGCGGAGAGGTAACAAGCTTCGATTTAGTTAAAGAACAAGTTTATATAAAGGAGATAGGCTGGTTTGGCAAGAGAGCTGATGATTAATGTAACTCCCTTTGAGACAAGGGCGGTATTGCTTGATAACAGAACCCCCATTGAGATTTTTATAGAACGGGGTAATACTAAAGATAACATTGGCAATATCTATAAGGGCAAGGTTTTGAGAATTCTTCCCGGGATGCAGTCCGCTTTTATAGATATAGGTGTGGAGAAAGCCGCCTTTTTATATGTTAAAGACTTTGAACCTTCATCGATCTCAGATGAAGATCCTTTTGATATTCAGCAGGATTCGGAAGATGAGCAGGTTTTTTCAGAGATGCTTCTTACCAGTTCTTCCCGCATTCAGGATCTTCTCAAGGAAGGACAGGAGATACTTGTTCAGACAGAAAAATCTCCAGTGGGGACAAAAGGCGCAAGAGTTACCACAAATATTGCCCTTCCTGGACGATATCTGGTTCTTATCCCTTTCTCAGATCATATCGGCATATCTCACAAGATACAGGATGAAAAGGAGCGGGAACGGCTTAAAAGCATAGTAGAGGGGTTAAGATCTCATCCTTATGGTTACATAATAAGGACAGCCGCAGAGGGGAAGTCTGACACAGAGCTGAAAAGAGATATGAACTACCTTATCAAGCTCTGGGAACATATAAAATCAAAGAAATCAAAAACTGCCGCACCCACTTCCATCTATCAGGAGCTGGAACTACCCTTCAGACTTGTAAGAGATCTGCCTTCCGAGGAGATAGGCAAGATAATTATTGATAATAAAGAGGTATTTGATAGGCTACGAAACTACATTAATGACTTCTGGCCCGAAGAGAATATACCTCTTGAGCTTTATTCGGAAGAGACGCCCATGTTTGAAAAATACGGTATAGAGCTGGAAATAAATAAGGCTCTGGAAAGATATATCTGGTTAAAATCGGGCGGATATATTGTTATAGATGAAACAGAGGCACTGACTATTATAGACGTAAATACAGGAAGGTTTATAGGCAAGGATAATCTTGAAACAACCATACTTCAGACCAATCTGGAAGCCGCAAAGGAGATCCCCTATCAGCTTCGTTTAAGAAACATAGGGGGAATCGTTATAATTGATTTCATTGATATGAAAGACCCGAAAAATAAGGAAAAGGTTTTTAAACTGCTTGAATCGGAGTGTATGAGAGACCGAACGAAGATATTTTTAAATCCCATGACAGATCTGGGGCTTGTTGAGCTAACAAGAAAGCGCCTGAGAAACAGCCTTTCAAAGATTCTGGGCGAGACCTGCCCTTTTTGCGAGGGGAAGGGCTTTGTGCTCTCCAGAAAGACCATATGCCTTGCCATATACAGAGATCTTCTAAAAGCCATAACTAAGTCAACTGCACAGAGAATACTTGTCAGGGTAGGCAGGGAGATAGGAGACCTGTTTTTTGGTGAGGAGAAAAAAATAATAGATGCCATAAAGTCAAACACAAAAAAGGATATTATAATAGAAGTTTCCAAAGAGCTTCCCTGGCATCAGTATAGTATTATTTACTGATTTTTTTTTGACTCTTAAAAAAATCTCATAATCTGCTAAAATTATATTTAGATGCAGAATATTGAAAAGGAAAAAAATCAGCTCAACTTTTCTGTAGATCTGAAAGAGCTAATTATATCTCTCTCAAAGGCTTTAGATTATATAAATCAGGATCTAACAGGACATCATTTAAGAGTGGCTCTGATAGCTTCAGAGA
Organism: bacterium; assembly: GCA_041640455.1. Taxonomy (GTDB): domain Bacteria; phylum CALINM01; class CALINM01; order CALINM01; family CALINM01; genus JAOAGA01. The sequence goes on along the minus strand of JBEQAF010000117.1, from coordinate 819 downwards.
TATCAAAGTCATTTGGATTGAGCATAAAAGAAACTGAAAATATTTTTCTGGCTGCCCTTCTACATGATATAGGTGTATTTTCATCTCAGGAAAAGACCGATTTATCTGAATTTTCTCAGTTTACAGGATCGGAGCTTAATCTGCATGCAAAACGAGGGTATTTCCTTCTTAAAGATATAGATTTTCTGGGCTCTGTTCCTGAGATTATACATTATCATCATACCCCCTGGGACAACAGCGATAGAGTTCATATACCATTAGAAAGCCATATTATTCATCTGGCAGATCGGATTGAGGTTTTAATTAATAAGAAAAAAGAGATATTAAGTCAGCAGAAAGATATAACAGAAAGGATAAAAGAGTTTAACGGAACTCTTTTTATGCCTGAGCTTGTATATACCTTTGAAAAAATCTCTTCTATCGAAGCTTTCTGGTACAGAATAATCACAGATGCCGATATGTCCTACATACTGGATGAGTCTTTTGTACCCCGGATACGGATCAGCTTTGAACAGTTTTTAAACTTTGCCAGAGTTTTTACACATATTATAGACTTTAGAAGCTCCTTTACAGCTCTACATTCTATTTCAGTTAGTCAGATCGCCTATCTTATATCTAAGCTACTTAGTTTTGAAGAAGTAACCAGTAAAAAAATTTTGCTGGCTGGTTATCTTCACGATATCGGAAAGATCGCCATACCTTCTGAGATTCTTGAAAAAAATAGCAATCTTACGCCCTATGAGTTTAATATTATAAAAAAGCATGCCTATTACAGCTATAAGATTCTTCAGTCCGTAGGAGAGATTGAAGAGCTTTGCA
>JBEQAF010000116.1:0-4553 GCA_041640455.1 bacterium | reverse complement strand
ATAAGACACTCTGTTACCTTCAACAACCACATAGATTTCGTCGTTTAGATTAATAGAATCCCATTCAGTATCCATAAACTCCGATTTAGGTAAAAATCTTTCCGATTTATCTCCCAGATCAATTAAAACACCATCGTTACGCTTAACAACAACCAGTCCCCTCGTAAGCCCATCTTTTCTCTCATAAAGGCTCCCTTCAAGCAGATCCTGAAAACTTTCTTCCATACCTATTCCTCCAACTTTATATCTTTAAGAAAATCAATAACCTCATTTATGTGTTCTTTGGGAGTAGATGCTCCGGCTGTAATCCCTACCTTCTCAACTCCTTTAAACCAATCTTTTTTTATATCCTTCACACTTTCAATATGATAACTCTTTTCAAGATAAAGCCTGCATATCTCATAAAGCTTTTTTGTATTGGCGCTATTTTTCCCTCCTAAGATTAACATTAAATCTACCTTCTTTGCAAGCATCTGGGCTTCTTTCTGCCTTACCGAAGTGGTTTTGCAGATGGTGTTGAATATACGAAGTTCCTCCGCATATTTGAGAATCTTATCTGCTGCCTTTTTCAGAAGCTCAAAACGTTGAGTGGTCTGGGAGATAAGCCCTACCTTTTTAAAAACCTTTAGTTTGATCTCAGCTGGATCTTTAAAAACAAAGGCTCTATTATCAATATAACTAAGCAGTCCTTTTACTTCTGGATGATCCCTGTCTCCAAGAAAAAAAATCTCATATCCTCCCTTTACAAGATCATTAAGATATTTTCTTGATTTGGTAACAAAAGGGCAGGTAGTGTCAACTACTGAAATATCAGGATGATCTTTCAGATACTGGCTTTCCGCCTTTGAGATGCCGTGAGATCTTATTACAAGGACGCCTTCTTTTAAATCCTCCACATGATCAATAACCTTTAATCCTTCCTTTTCAAGCTCCTTAACCACAATTGGATTATGGATTATTGGACCGAGAGAGTAACACTTAACACTGGTGTTACCAAGGGTAGCCCTTGCCATCTTGATGGCTCTTTTAACTCCGTAACAAAACCCTGCAGACCTGGCAACTAAAATTTCCATATCTGAAGCTTTTCTAAAACAATCTGATAAATTTTTAAAACCACCTGATCAATACTCAGATGGCTGGTATCTACTACAACAGCATCCTCTGCTGGTTTCAGCGGTGCTATGTCTCTCTGACTATCCTGCTCATCTCTTTTAATAACATCTGCAATAACATCTTTGAGAGACTGATTAATCCCTTTCTCCTTAAGCTCCTTCCATCTGCGTTCACCTCTAATTTCAGGAGAGGCGGTCATAAAAAATTTTGCAAAGGCATCTTTGAAAACTACTGTGCCCATATCTCTTCCTTCGGCTACCACTTTCCCCTTCTCGCCTATGCTTCTCTGAAGCACAAACATTCTATCCCTGACCTTCTTTTCTCTGGATAATGTGGATGCCCACATGGAGACATCAGGCATTCTGATAGCTTCAGTAATATCCCGACCTTCACATATCACCCTCTGATTATTGTTTTTTATAGCAAAGGATACTTCAAAATTATCAATAATTTTTTCATACTTACTCTTATTATCCTGCCACCCCTTTTCAAGCACAATAAGAGCAAAAGCTCTATACATGGCGCCTGTATCGAGGTAGTTATATTTAAGTTTATTTGCCAGCAATCTGGAGACAGTGCTTTTACCTGAGCCTGAAGGTCCATCAATGGTTACAACCTCTATCATTTAATAACCTCTTTCAATTTTTCTATAAAGCTGGGAAACGAGACCTCAATTGAGCTTTTATCCTCAGACGTAACTCCCTTTCCTGAGATGATACCGAATATAATCATAGACATGGCTACTCTGTGGTCTCCATAGGTATTGATTTTTCCAGATCTATATTCTTTTCCTCCCTTTATTATCATCCCCTTAGGAAGCTCTGTCACATTCACCCCCAATCGGGATAGCTCACTAACCATGGATTTAATTCGATCGCTTTCTTTTACCCTCAGCTCTTCTGCATCATCAATAACCGTTTCTCCCTCCGCAAAAGCAGCTGCAACGGCTATAACGGGTATCTCGTCAATCAGTCTCGGTATTATCTCTCCTTTTATCTCTATCCCCTTCAAAGCAGCTGTACCTTTTATAAAAATGTCTGCCACAGGCTCCTCATTAACCAGCCTTTCATTTAATATATCAATCTGTGCACCCATTTTTTTAAGCACATCTATAACACCTGTGCGGGTGGGGTTTATCCCCACATTTTTTATCAGAAGCTCAGAGCCTTTAAGGAGCGCCGCCGCAACCATAAAAAAGGCAGCTGAAGAGATATCTCCAGGTATATCTATATCAAAGGAGCTTATATGATCTACCGGTTTTATGGATACCCTGTTGCCAATGACCTTTACAGGAAGCCCGAGATATTTCATAAACCTTTCTGTATGATCCCTTGATCTTGTCGGCTCCTCTACCTCTGTAACTCCTTCGGCATAGAGACCTGCCATAAGTATGGCTGATTTTACCTGAGCGCTGGCAACAGTAAGCTGATAGCTTATAGCATTAAGCTCCCTATTGCCAATTATGGCAAGAGGTGGATATTTATTATCCTCTCTACCAAATAACCTTGCCCCCATAAGCGCAAGTGGCTCAATAACCCTTTTCATAGGTCTTCTAACAAGGTATCTGTCTCCTGTAATAACTGAGAAAAAAGGCTGGGCAGAAAGTATTCCTGACATTATTCTTATGGTTGTACCAGAGTTTTCAGCATCTAAAATACAATAGGGCTCTGATAGCCCTCTTATACCTTTTCCAAGAACTGTGCAGAAATTTTTATTTCTTTTTATATCAACGCCAAGCTGTCTGAATATCTTTATGGTAGATAGATTATCCTTTCCGAGTCCAAGATTTCTTATCTCACATCTGCCATCGGAAAGAGCGGCAAACATAACAGCACGGTGAGAAATAGATTTATCTCCGGGCAGATTTATCTCTCCTTCCAGCCTCTTTACCTTTTTAAAAATCATAGATTGAAATTATATAAGCAATTACTTTTTTTTTACAAGGATTAAATCATTTTAAAAATCTAATAATTTTTCTGAAGACTTTGTGTGAGATTAAAATAAAAAGAGCCCTTAAAGGGCTCTTTTCTCGGCGAATATTTTGAATTTATATTAGTTTGTTAAAAGGGTGTCTGTGGAAACTTTTCTTTTTGCTATGCGTTTATACCAGATGCCATGTCTGTGTTTTACATATTCCTCATCCACATAGCCTGTAAACATGCTTTTTAAAAGAGGCCAGTTTGCCTTAATAAACAACACCACCCCCACATGAACAAGAAATGCAATTATAAAGAAAAATCCAGATAGGGTATGAAAAAGAGTATTAACAGTCTCGCTGATGGGAGACAACACTATCCACTCAAGATTTTTTAGCACCTTAATAACCCCTGTTATAGTCAATATCAATATTATTAAGCCAATACCTACATAGGCTATCCTCTGCTCGGGCAGATATTTGTCTGAAGGGGGCTCTTTCCCGATCCCAAACATAGCAAGGGTCACTTTAATCCCCATTTTTACATCCCCTTTTTTAGGAATTAAACCATAATCTTTTCTAATGCCATGAAAAAATATGTGAAAAACCACCCCTGCAAGAAAGAATATGGAAGCCACGTAATGCATAACCGTAATGTTAAAAAAGTCGCCTGTCCATCTGAATCCTGGTATCTCGGTAATGTAATATCTCTTAAATAGCGGCAGACAACCAAGACCGCTGAAAATAAGTAGAATACCTGATAGGGCAACTGCCCAGTGTTCAATCATCTCAATGGGTGTATGTCTTCTTATCTTACTCATCGCCTTCCTCCTTATCAGACTTTTTTGAGATGAAAGCCCCAGCTATTGCCCCAATAGCTGACAGCACTCCAGAGGCAAGTACCCATCTGCCTATGGGATTTAAAAGCTCATTAACCTTATTTTTAATAGCCACAGGCATGCTGAATCTTTCTTTCTTTTCAACCAGAGACTTATTTATTGCATCAAAAGGTACCGCCGATAGATACAGGGTAGATGTTCCACCATTTTCTTTATCTCCATAGATATATAGACCTTCCTCCTTTGCCCTTTTTTGAGCCAGCTCATAGATCATATCTCTTTCTCCAAAGGTATAAACCGCTTTGTCACCCAGCCTGCTTTTGCATGCCGCAACACAGGCAGGCTCTTCTCCCTTTTTTATTTTATCCTTACAAAGATCACATTTATACATTACACCGCCACCTGCATATTTAGGCATCATGCTTAAATAAATTCCAACACCTGCCTGCCTCTGGGGTATATGCCAGGGGCACACATCTCTACACTTTGCCCCACCAAAACAGAGCTTATCATTAATCACCGAGTTGCCTTCTTTCTCCTTGCTAAGAGCACCAAAGGGGCAGCCTCTCACACAAGGCGGATTGTCACAGTGCATACATCTTCTTGGTATATTAATCTCCTTCCCATCAACCACTGCTTTCTGCACAAATATCCAGTTATAGGGGGTAAGGGTGTCAATTTTATCT
>JBEQAF010000115.1:0-4652 GCA_041640455.1 bacterium | reverse complement strand
GAATCAGATAGTCTTCGGTAACGGTTCGGATGAGCTTCTTTATCTATTAATGATGTGTCTGGAAGATAGAGCTTCCGTATCCTACCCCTCTCCAGGATTTAGCATGTATGGCATTTCGGCAAAGATTTTTGGTAAAGAGCTGCTCCCTTATCAGCTTTCAGAGCCAGCATATATAGTAAAAGAAGAAAACTTTGATGAGGTTATGAAGAAGGAGCCCCATCTTTGCTATATTGCGAACCCCAATAATCCCACTGGAAACACCTTCCCTCAAGAGATCCTGGAAAAATATCTTGGCAATGAGAATGTTATATTTGTATCCGATGAAGCCTATTCAAGCTTTAGTGGAAAAACATTTAGAGATAAGCTGAAGGAACACAAAAATCTTCTTATTATGAAAACCTTTTCAAAAATCGGGTTTGCAAGCATCAGACTCGGCTATATTATAGGGCACAGAGAGCTTATAGGTCAGATTGAAAAGGTAAGACTCCCATACAATATTAATAGCTTTACCCAGAAAGTTGCAGAGTTTTACTTAAAAAATAATGATTTAGTGTCAGCTTATATTTCTGATATAATAAAAGAAAGAGAAAGGGTTTCTGCTCAGCTGACATCCCTTGGGGTTTATCAGCTGCCAAGTGAAGCCAATTTTATAACCTTTAGGATAGAGAAGAATGGTTTTTATGAATATTTGATCGGCAATGGGATACTTATTAAAGACCTTTATCCATCCTTTAAAATGAAAAACTTTTTCCGATTTACCATTGGCAAAAGAGAAGAAAATGATTATTTTCTTAAAATACTCCGTCAGTTTGTGGAGGAGGAATAGTGAGCTGGATAGAAAAAACAAGAAAAACTAAAGAAACTGAGATAGACCTATCCCTGAAGATTAACGGTAATGGAAGTTCTGTTATCTCAACAGGTATCCCCTTTTTTGATCATATGCTTACCCTATTTTCAAAACACAGCTTCATAGACTTGAAAATAAAGGCAGTAGGCGATGTGGATGTGGATTTTCATCACACAGTTGAAGATGTGGGGATTACCCTCGGTGCAGGTCTCAAAGAAGCTATAGCGGATGGAAGGTCTATAAAAAGATACGGCTGTTTTACCCTGCCCATGGATGAGGCTTTATGTGAAGTTGCGATTGATATATCAGGCAGACCAAATCTGATATTTAATGTTAATCTGCCGCAGGGGAAGGTGGGAGATTTTGATACGGAGCTTGTGGAATCATTCTTTAAAGGGCTTGTAGATCATAGTTTTATTACCCTTCATATAAATCTCAGATATGGCAAAAATCTACATCACTGCATAGAAGCAATTTTCAAATGCTTTGCCAAGGCGCTTTCTATGGCTCTCGAAAAAGAGGAACGTTATCAGGTTCCCTCAACCAAAGGGGTGATATGATAGCCATAATTGATTATGGTATGGGCAACCTGAAAAGCGTTTCCAACGCCCTTACCATGCTGAATATTAAAAATAAAGTTACATCCCATGAGCAGGAAATCGCTGATGCTGAGGGAGTTATCCTGCCAGGTGTGGGTGCATTTCCTGTCTGCATGGAAAATCTCATGAGATTAAAGCTCATTGAGGTGGTAAAACATGTTGCCCAAACAAAGCCATTCCTCGGGATCTGCCTTGGCTTACAGCTTCTTTTTGAGGAGAGCGAAGAGTATGGACCTGTTAAGGGTCTGGGCATATTTCCTGGCAGGGTTAGAAGATTTCGAGATGGGATGATGGTGGATAATGAAAGGCTCAAAATTCCTCACATGGGATGGAGTGAGATTAGGAAAATAAAAGATACAGAATTTTTAAAGCAGATCCCTGATGAATCATATTTCTATTTTGTTCACTCCTACTATGTGGACACCGATGAATCGCTGGCGGCAACCAGAACCTTTTATGGCATTGATTTTATATCATCCATATCTCATAAAAATCTCTTTGCATGTCAGTTTCATCCTGAAAAAAGTCAGAAACTGGGTCTACGGCTATTGGAAAATTTCTCACGAATTGTGGAAAACAGAGGCGCTCTATGAAAAGAAGAATAATTCTGTTTATTTGTCTGTTAATGTTAAGCGCTTGCTCAATGTCAAAAAGCTACGAGCTTAAAGAAAAAACCTATTGCCCTGTTCTTCCCAAGATAAAAAGGGTAGTTGTACTTCCTTTTGATGAGGTCAGACAGAGCTCCCTATCCATACAAAAAGAAGGAGAGATAGCCCCGAATGCTAAGGAAAAGCTCTCTACCTTTACCGAAGACAAATTAAAAGAGCTCGCCTGTTTTGATGTGGTAACCTGGGAAGAGGTCAGGGTGAGGATAGAACAAAATGGCTTGAGTGCCATAGATGATACCAAAGATCCAGAGCTTGCTGTAAGAATGAAAGAGCTCTTTAAAGCAGATGGGGTAATAAAGGGTTATGTCTCCAGATACTCTGATAAAATAGGGGGGAAATATGGCGTTGACAGGCCAGCCTCTGTAAGTTTTCATATATTTCTTTACGATACAACAGATGGCTCGATTATCTGGTCTGCTTCTTATAGGGAGACTCAGACATCTTTATCAGAAAATCTGTTTAACATCGGGCTTTTCTTCAAAAGAGGTTTTAAATGGCTGAGTGCTGATGAGATAGCCAAATTTGGTATAGATGAGATTTTACGTAAGATGCCCGGAGTTACAAGATGATTATAATACCTGCCATAGATCTTCTTGGCGGAAAAAGTGTAAGGCTGATTCAGGGTGATTATAAAAGGGTAACTGTATATTCTGACCATCCAGAAGAGATTGCCATGTGCTTCGAACAGCAGGGTGCCGAGCTGATTCATATAGTTGACTTAGATGGCGCCAGAGAAGGTTCACCTGTAAATATAAGAGTTATAGAAAAAATAATAAAACATATATCCATCCCTGTTGAAGTGGGTGGTGGTATTAGAGATATTGATACGGCAAAAAGATATGAAAATATAGGTGTTAAGAGAATTGTTATGGGCACAAAGGCATTAGAAAATCCTGAAATTCTTTCCCAAATGTGTGGCAGTCTAAGTGTGGAGGTAATAGCTGGTATTGATGGGAAAAATGGAAAAGTGGCTATTAAAGGCTGGCTGGAAACCACAGATATAAGCATTATGGAGCTGGCTAAGATAGTGGAAAGAAATGGCGTTAAAGGGATTATTTATACAGACATCTCAAGGGATGGTATGAGAGTTGGACCAAATTATGAATCAACGGTCGCCCTATCAAAAAGTGTGAACATACAGGTTATAGCATCGGGCGGTGTGGGAACGATTGATGATGTTCTAAAATTTTATGACTATGACCATAAAAATATTTTTGGTGTAATTGTAGGTAAAGCAATATACGAAGGTGATATTAACCTTAAAGATGCAATAAGAATTATGAAGGGAAAAAATGCTGACTAAAAGAATTATTCCATGTCTTGACGTAAAGGATGGTAGAGTAGTAAAAGGGGTTAACTTTATAGAATTAAAAGACGCTGGAGACCCTGTTGAGGCTGCCATAGCCTATAACGAGGCTGGAGCCGATGAGCTTGTCTTTCTTGACATAACCGCATCTTATGAAAACAGAGGGATTATTATAGATGTGGTCAGAAAAACAGCCGAGCGCATATTTATGCCTTTAACAGTTGGCGGTGGTATTAGAGATGTTGAGGATATCAGAAATCTGCTTAAGGCAGGTGCTGACAAGGTTTCCATTAACACTCAGGCTGTGCTTAACCCTGAGCTTGTTAAAGAATCGGCATACAGATTTGGCAGTCAGTGTATTGTGGTGGCAATAGATGCAAAAAGGCGTAAATCTGATGGTAAGCTGAGTTTTGAGGTATATACCCATGGCGGGAGAAAACCTACGGGAATTGATGCGGTAGAGTGGGCTAAAAGAGTTGAAGAGCTGGGGGCTGGAGAGATTCTTTTAACCAGCATGGATAGAGACGGCACAAAAGCAGGCTATGACATTGAACTTACAAGGGCAATTTCTGACGCAGTTAATATACCCGTAATAGCCTCAGGTGGAGCAGGTGAGCTCATTCATTTTTATACAGCGCTGACCGAAGGCGGGGCAGATGCTGTTCTTGCCGCATCATTGTTTCACTATGGCATACTTACCGTGCAATCAACAAAAAAATATTTAGCAGAGAAGGGCATAAGAGTTAGGCTAATATGATAATCAACGAGGTATTCCAGATTATAGAAAAAAGGCTTGTAGAAGGAGATCCTGAAAAATCTTATGTAGCAAAGCTAAAAAAGGAGGGGATGGAAAAAATACTGAAAAAAATTAATGAAGAAGCTACAGAGCTAATAGTTTCAAGTTTGGGTGAAAATAGGGAAAACATAACCCATGAGGCGGTAGACCTGATTTTTCATACTATGGTATTACTTGCCTACAGGGGGATAGGTTTTGATGAGATTGAGAATGAGTTTAAAAAAAGATTTGGAATCTCTGGTTTAGAAGAGAAAAAACAAAGAAAAAAATAAAAGGAGAGAAAAATGAAAGTAGGAGAAAGAACAGTAGTTACAATGGATTATGTGCTCAAATATGATGACGGAGAGGTTATAGAGTCAAGTATTGAGTCAAATAACCCTATTCAGTTTGTTTACGGAAAAGGGCAGATTCTTCCAGCCCTTGAACAGGCAATCCT
>JBEQAF010000114.1:0-4872 GCA_041640455.1 bacterium | reverse complement strand
TTCCAGAGTATGTCTAATCTTCCGTCCCTTATTTCACACATCTCTACCCACTCATTGGCAAGACTTTTAATCCCATTTATAGGAAGTATCTGATAAATCAAACCTATCTTAGATGCAATGTATCTAAAAGTAGAAGAATACCACATGTGACACTTTAATTTAGTAAAATCATGTGACATTTTAAAATTGTAATCGCAAAATTTACACTTAGGACATTATTTGGGGGAGATGGTATAATAATATAATAATCAGGGGAAATAAATATGGGGTTGTTAATATGAGGATTAGACTTGACTTTTTTGTTCATAAATTACCAATAATTTATCGGAATAGATTTATTGCTCTTATCAAAGCGGCTCTCTCGGAATCGGATAAAAACTACAAAGAAAGGCTCTATCCCGATAAAAGTTCAGAGTATTCAAAGGTGGCAAAGCCTTTCTGCTTTAGTGTTAGAATGCCTGTGAGGAGAGATATTAGAATAGAAAAAATTTCTGTTGACGATGGTATAGAGATCAACGAACGGGTTTTTTACTTCTCGGGAAGAGAGAGACTATCGTTATATATAAGCTCTTCAGATTTTGAATTCATTACGAATCTCTATAATGGCTTGCAAAAGATGAGGAGTTTCCAGTTTAATAACGAGATATCCATGCACTTTATTAAGGCATATTTATTAAATGAAAGGAAGATAGCATCAGATGAAGTTGTATTTAAAACATTATCCCCAGTGCTCATAGAAGACAAAAATGAGAAACCTTTGATACCCTCAGATTATGAATTATTAGAGTTTAAAAATGAGCTTAATGCAATCCATCAAAGGATTTTAAAAGACATTAGAAACGGAGAGGGTCTATTCAAGGAGCTTGAGTTTGAGCCAGTTAGAATAAAAAAACAGGTTGTAAAGCATACCCTCCGGGGCTTTAGGGAAAAAACATGCAGACCCTACATGACTCTTACATGCTTTGAAGGCTGCTTTAAACTTAAGGGTGACCCAAGAGATCTACAGATGCTTTATCAAATAGGTATTGGGCTAAGGACAGGACAGGGATTGGGGATGGTGGAGGTAATATAGTGAAAGAAGGCATTATTAAAAAACACAAAGACATTGCTTTAAGCCTTCTTAAGGGATATAAAAAAGCCAATGAATTGATTTTGAAAGAAAGAAAAAAAAGGCTTGCCATCATTACAACTGAAGAGGCTCTCCGAGAGTATGACTATCTTTGCAAACTATATTCTACTGCTGATAAAAGAGGATTAGAAAGACTGGACAATATAAAGATATCTTTTCTAATAAAAAGACGAAATATATTCAATAGAATCAGGAAGGCTCAGGGAAATAAATGAATCAACAATTTAAAGCCATATTAGAAGTACATCATTTTTTTACAAGAGAAAACATTCCATATGTGTTTATTGGAGGCATCGCACTTCAACAGTGGGGGGAGCCGAGGTTTACCCGTGACTTGGACATAACCATCCTTGTCGCCCTGGGTGAAGAAGAAGCAGTTATAAAGAAAATTCATTCTGTATTTATCCCACGGATTCCCGATGCTCTTGAATTTGCCCTTAAGAACAGGGTGTGTCTCGTCAAAAACAGGGAAGGATATGAGATAGACATTTCCCTCGGTGTCCCCGGTTATGAAGAGGAAGTTATAAAGCGAGCAGAAAAATGCAGCATGCACAAAAAACATACGGTCATGATATGTTCTGCTGAAGACCTTATTATTCACAAGGTGGTAGCGGGAAGACCACAGGATTTAAGCGATATTGAAGGTATCATCATGCGTCAGGGCAAAAAACTGGATGTGAAATACATCCGCAAATGGCTCAAGGAGTTTAATCATCTACCTGGAATGGAGGACATTATTGAAAGGTTTGAAAAACCTTGGAAGAGGCTGATGAGAAAAGGCAATATTTAATATAATCGGCTAATTGATGTCTCCAGCAAAGGCGCAAAGGCTGGAGATAAGGTTTAAGGAGAAGGGAATGATTAAATTGCAGGAAGGCGAGAGGTGAGAAGGTGACACATAAAATCTATCTTAGAGACTGGTATTACTATTTTAAAATGTCACATATGTTACTAAATCTATTTCTCATAAAGCATCTGAACAGGGAGGTTTTGAAGGTATAATTTATAGTTATAAGTTAGTGTTAAATAGTTTCAAATAAAAGACTTTTTACTCTTAGACAGAAAATGGAGGGATAAGAATTAAGCTTCAGGCTGTTTTTAGGAACAGAAAGAGATTATTTTTCAGTGATTTGGAGAAAAAGATTAAAATTATTTCAATACATAACTCCTCTTTTAAGATCAGATTTTTACTCACAATATTTGTCATCTTCTGCTTAGAATATCTTCCTTAAGTTTTAAATGACTAAAGCTTGAATTAAATTAGTTAATCAAGTTACAGACAGACACTTAGTATGATCTCCATAAGTCTCCTCTTAGAAACTGGACATTTTTATTATGGTTTGACATACGCTACAAATGACATTGTAGTTTTAGCTATTCTATGATATCTTAAAATGCTAATGTCTTTTTGGGTGCTATATTTTTTTAAGGTTTTTTTGAAAAAGAGAATTTTTAACATTGAGACACCTGTTTTGGGTGGGTTTAAGCTTACCCATCGTTGTAACCTTAAATGTTACCATTGTCCATTCTGGGAAAGGAGTGGAAAGGAGCTAAACTTTGATGAGGTTAAAGGGATACTTGATGAGATGCATAATATGGGTGTTCGAATTATGATTCTTGAAGGCGGTGAGCCTTTTCTGTGGAGGGATGGGGACAAGAGCCTGCTTGATGTGGTTAACTATGCAAAGAATAAGTTTTTTAGTGTTGGGATTACTACAAACGGAAGTTTCCCAATGAAAAATATACCATCAGATGTATTGTGGGTTAGTTTTGACGGGATGAGAGAAACCTATAAAAGGATCAGGGGTGACTTTTTTGATAGGGTTGTTAAAAATATTGAAGAATCAGATCATAAGAATTTATATGCCAATATTACAATAAACCAGATTAATGAGCCCGAGCTGGAAGATGTAATAAAGTTTCTTTCTGAAAGGGTCAGGGGGATTACGATTCAGTTCCATTACCCCTATGGGGGCGAAGAGGACAAGGAGCTTTTTATACCGCTAAATAAACGGGTTAGTATAATTGATAGGCTTATAAAGCTTAAAAAAGAAGGATATCCAGTGTTAGATACCTACAGGGCGTTAAATCATATGAAGGCGAATACGTGGAAGTGTAATGACTGGCTGATTGCCAATGCTAATCCAGATGGGACTATCTCCAGAGGATGTTACATTAAGAACAGGGGCGAGATTAACTGTCAGCATTGCGGTTTTGCAGCTCATGCTGAGATATCTTTAGGGTTTGACCTTGATTTTAGTGCAATAAATATGGGTAGAAAAATATTTAAATATAGGGTTATCTAATGGTTGAGAAAGGCTTAATAAGAAATTTTTCAATAATTGCCCATATTGATCACGGAAAATCCACTCTTGCTGACAGGCTACTTGAATTTACAGGGGCATTGTCTGAAAGAGAGATGCAGGATCAGTTTCTTGATAAGATGGATCTTGAAAGAGAAAGGGGCATCACAATTAAAGCCCAGTCTGTAAGACTAAATTACAGGGCTGATGATGGGAAAAATTATGTATTAAATCTTATTGATACACCAGGACATGTGGATTTCAGCTATGAAGTTTCAAGAAGTCTTTCAGCCTGTGAGGGCGCCATCCTTGTTGTGGATGCCACTCAGGGAGTGGAAGCACAGACTCTGGCAAATGTCTATCTTGCCCTTGAAAATAATCTTGAGATTATTCCGGTTATAAACAAGATTGATCTTCCTTCTGCTGAACCCGAAAGGGTTAAGAAGGAGATTGAAGATATAATAGGTCTGCCTGCAGATGATGCATTACTTATCAGCGCAAAAGAAGGTATTGGAATAAAAGAACTTCTGGAGATTATTGTAAAAAAGGTGCCGCCACCTGCAGGTTCAGTTGATGCACCGCTAAAGGCACTGATATTCGATAGCTGGTATGATTCCTATCAAGGTGTGGTTACATTAATAAGAGTGATTGACGGGACTATTAAAAAGGGGATGAAAATACTTTTTATGGCAACAGACAGGGTTTTTGATGCGGAGAAGCTGGGTGTTTTTACGCCATTTCCCACAGAGGTTTCGGAGCTTTCGGTTGGAGAGGTAGGTTTTCTCATTACTGGAATGAAAGATATAAGAGACTGTAGGGTGGGAGACACTGTAACCGATGCAGGAAGAAAAACAGATAGCCCATTTCCAGGCTTTAAAATAATGAAACCTATGGTCTTTTGCGGACTATATCCTACTGTAAATGATGATTTTGAAGAGCTGAGAGACGCTTTGATGAAACTCAGTCTGAACGATTCTTCCTTTGTTTATGAGCCAGAAACATCGCTTGCCCTCGGTTTTGGATTCAGATGTGGATTTTTAGGACTGCTCCACATGGAGATTATTCAGGAAAGGCTTGAGCGAGAATATGGGCTGGATCTAATTACCACAGCACCTACTGTTAAATATAAGGTTACAAAAACCAGTGGTGAGATAGTCTGGGTTGATAATCCAAATAAGTTTCCCGAGAGTCAGTTTATTGAAAAGATAGAAGAACCTTATATTAAAGCCCATATTCATACGCCTGAAGCTTATCTGGGTAATATTCTTACGCTCTGTCAGGAGAAGAGGGGGATTCAAAAGGACATTAAGTATATAACTTCAGACAGGATTGTGGTAGAGTATGAACTGCCGTTGAACGAGATTGTGCTTGATTTTTATGACAGGTTAAAATCTGTAAGCAAAGGTTATGCATCCCTTGATTATGAGTTTCTTGATTATA
>JBEQAF010000113.1:0-4881 GCA_041640455.1 bacterium | reverse complement strand
ACGGTTAAGGAGGCTAAAGAGGCAATAGGAAAATCAAAGGCTGAACTTTCTGATACCTTTAGTCTTGAGGATATGATTAAAGTAGCTTTAAAAAAACTTGTTAAAGGCTGATTATGAGAGATGAGATTGTATTGCCTGACAAGACAAATGATGATATAGAGCTGGATAAAACACTAAGACCCGCTTCCCTAAATGATTTTATAGGGCAGAAAAAAATTACAGAAAATCTCAAAATCTTTATTCAGGCAGCTAAGGAAAGAGATGAAGCTCTGGATCATATACTTCTATATGGTCCACCGGGACTGGGAAAAACCTCCCTATCTGTTGTTATAGCAAAGGAGATGGGAGTAAATATCCGTATAACCTCTGGTCCTGTTCTTGAAAAATCAGGAGATCTTGCCGCCATACTGTCTTCTCTGGGAGATAAGGATGTATTATTTATTGATGAGATTCACCGTCTTCCTTCAGTGGTAGAAGAGGTATTGTATCCAGCCATGGAGGATTTTAACATAGATATTAAGATAGGTCAGGGACCATCGGCAAGAAGCCTCAGAATAGGTCTGCCTAAGTTTACCCTGATAGGCGCAACGACAAGGGCTGGACTGCTTGCTTCTCCCCTTAGAGATAGATTTGGTTTTACCGCCCGACTTGATTTTTATGAACAAGCTGATTTAATTAAAATAGTAAAAAGATCAGCAAAAATTTTAAATATTGCTATAGATGAGTCTGGAGCAGGCGAGATAGCCAGAAGATCCCGTGGTACGCCAAGGATAGCCAACAGGATTTTAAAAAGGCTAAGAGACTACGCACAGGTTTTAGGTACAGGTAAGATTGATATTGAGATTGCAAGAAAGGGGCTGGCAGCCCTTGACATAGATGAAGAAGGCTTGGATGCTATGGACAGGGAGATACTAACAGTTATAATTAGTAAATTTAACGGCGGTCCTGTTGGCATTGATACCTTAGCTGTGGCTATAAATGAGGAGAAAGAGACCATTGAGGATGTTTATGAACCCTATCTTATTCAAAAGGGGTTTGTTGCCAGAACACCAAGAGGAAGAGTGGCAACACCGCAGGCCTATGCCTATCTGAAGATGGAAAACAGGTCATCTCAGAATCGGCTTTTTAATGATTAAAAAATATGCAAAAAAAAGATATTTATCTAAAAATGCAATTTTTTTGTTCAAAAAAGCTGAAAAAATCAGCATTTTTTATGGCAAGCTATTTGCGTAGTTCAGTTAAAACTTAAAATAGAGGGGGCATTTATGACACCAAAAGAAGTAGTTGCGTTTGCAAAAGAGCATAATGCAAAATCAGTTGACTTTAAGTTTATGGATTTTATCGGAACATGGCAGCATTTTACTATCCCGATCAGCCAGTTCAATGAAGATGTGTTTGAAGAAGGATTGGGTTTTGATGGGAGTAGCATTAGAGGATGGAGATCAATCCATGAGAGCGATATGATACTCCTGCCTGATCCTACCACAGCAGTTATTGATCCTTTTATGGAAACACCCACTTTATCTCTTATCTGTAATGTATATGACCCCATTACGAGAGAGTCCTATGAAAGAGATCCCAGAAATATAGCAGCCAAAGCTGAAGCCTATCTTAAGTCAACGGGCATTGCTGATGTTGCTTATTTTGGTCCTGAGGCAGAGTTTTTTATTTTTGATGATGTGAGATATGAGGTGGCAAGCAATAAGAGCTACCTGTTTGTTGATTCATCAGAAGGCATATGGAACTCTGGCAGAGAAGAGGAGCCTAATCTTGGTTATAAGATCAGACATAAAGAAGGTTACTTCCCGGTATCACCAACAGACAGCCAGCAGGAGATCAGGGAAGAGATGGTAAGGGTAATGGAAGCAGTAGGCATAGAGGTAGAAAGGCAGCATCATGAGGTAGCCACAGCAGGTCAGGCAGAGATTGACTATAAATATGATAGCCTTTTGAAATGTGCCGATAAGCTTATGTGGTTCAAATACATTGTAAAGAATGTGGCACTTAGCTTTGGTAAAACGGCAACATTTATGCCCAAGCCTCTCTATGGAGATAACGGCTCTGGAATGCATACCCACATAAGCCTCTGGAAAGATGGCAAACCGCTCTTTGCAGGTGATCAGTACGGCGGTCTTTCAAAACTTGCGCTTTATTTTATAGGTGGTATCTTAAAACATGCAAGGGCTTTGTGTGCCATTACAAATCCCACAACAAACTCTTACAGAAGGCTTGTTCCTGGCTTTGAAGCTCCAGTCAATCTTGCATATAGCAGCAGGAATAGAAGCGCAGCCATAAGAATACCCATGTATTCACCCTCTCCAAAGGCAAAGAGAATTGAGTTTAGAACACCTGACCCATCATGTAACGGATATCTCGCTTTTTCAGCCATGTTGCTGGCAGGTCTTGATGGCATTGAAAACCAGATTGACCCAGGTCAGCCACTTGATAAGGATATATATGCACTTTCACCTGAAGAGCTCAAAAATGTGCCTTCCGCTCCTGGCTCATTAAAAGAAGCGCTTGAAGCTCTCGAAGCAGACCATCAGTTTCTGCTCAAAGGTGGCGTATTCTCAGAAGATGTAATTCAGGCATGGATAAGCTATAAGAAAGAGAGAGAGTTTGATGCTGTTAACTTAAGACCGGTTCCGATGGAATACTTCCTGTATTTTGATATATGATTTTAAAAAAAGCCCCTGCTAAAGGTAGGGGCTTTTTACTTAAACTCAAAAAGATAAAGCTCCACACCCTGAAAAGTAATCTCGTCGGTTTTTCTACCCTTTGACTGCAGATATCCTGTCATCAGGTCATTTTCCTGTTTTCTGAAGTCAGTAAATAGTACCCATGCTCTATCAGACTGAACTATCTGGTCAAGACTGCTTTTATATTCAGGAATATTCCACAGGGGTTTAACCTTTCTAATCAGCTTAAGGTCATCAAATCTGTATTTGGTGCGATAATAAAAATCAAAGACTACATCGGCGCTATGATGTGTTACCAGCGTATCGCCACTCTTCTTATTTCTATAAATATAATCCATAGCCTGTTTTATCTCCTGTTTGCTCATGGAAAACTTTAACATTTCAGGATAAAAGCTAACGGGTTTGTAAATAGCTATGATAAAAAAGATTGCAATAGCAGTTTTGTAAATATAGTTTTCAAACAGTTCAAAGGAATATAAAAAAAACAGATAAAAGAGGGGCACTGAAAATAGAAGCAGTCTGCCGAAAAGCGGGTATCTGCCCAGAAGTGATGCTGAAAATGCAAATATTAAGACAGCAGCAAGGTAGATTAAAAAGGGTCTATTTTGTTTAACTATGCCTATAAATCCCGTGATGGTTAATATGATAGCCATATTTGGGTTAATATTGACAGGATTGGAAAGGGTGGTAAGAAAGAAATTTTTATACCAGGCAATACCTTCAATAGAAAAAGGTAAGGGAGCAAAATGTGGCTTCCAGAAATTTTTTAAATAATCGTTTTGCCCAGCATTTTTTAAATGAAGCAGATAGCAAACAATAAAACTTACTGCAGGAATTAAGGAGAAATAAAAGACCCTTTTAAACCAGGCTTTGTCTTGAAGAAACGCAACTACAAGATAATATGCTACAATAAAAAATATTATAGGGAAAGAAAACCAGAGGGCAACACTAAAAAACAAACTGCTTACGAAAAGAACATCCTCTCTTAAAACTTTCTGAGTTTTAAAAAACAAGCAGGTTGTCATAAAGGCTAAAAGTGCATCGGAGATATAGGGTTTCAGCTCAATGGAATAGTAAATAATTTGAGGATTTGTAATTAACAGTAAAAGCCCGAGAGTTATGTAAAATCTGATGCCGAAAACTCTTTTAATGCATAAATAAAAGGTAATTATAAGCAAAATGCCGCTTATTAGTGGTAAGATTCTGAAAAAATAATCTTCAGTTCCAAGAAGGCTGATAAAAAGTTTTGAGGTAAATAAAAAGCCATAGGGTGCTACCTGATTATTATCCAGTGGCTTAAGAAGCTCAATAAAACCCTTATCAAGAATATTCAGAGCAATAGCTGCCTCGTCAAGCCAGAAGGATCTGAAAAAGAAAAACTGCCTAAATATCAATATCAACCCGGCAACTACAATAAGGATAGAAATCAGATTTATAACAGATTGATAGATATGGAAATTAACTGCTTTTTTAATAATATTAGAGAGGTAATTATTAAATTTCTTAATCAAAGCCTCTATCATTAGCATCTATCCTAACAAAAAAAGACTTAGCTATCAAAATTTTTTTGAAAACCAGTAAGCTATTTATTAGATTTTAGCCTCTCTGATTAACATGACCTGACTGGTTAATATGCCTATACCTGTATGGAGCTAAGGCTTAAGATTTATTTGAGAGAAGTTAGTTATCTGCCCAGCCTTTAGCTATGAGTTCTGCCTGTTGTAATACAGTTTCTGTTGCTGCCTTTTCTTTGTCTGGCGGATAGCCGTATTTTCTTAGTATCCTTTTAACCTTTAATCGCATCTCTGCCTGTACGCTTTCTCTCTGAGTCCAGTCTATGGTAACACTTTTTCTTACCATTTCTGTTAATTCCAGTGCAATCTTTCTTAAGTTCTCATCCCCTAAGACTTCAACAGCACTATCATTTACACCGAGGGCGTCATAAAAGGCTATTTCGTCTTCACTCAAATTAAGCTCTTTCCCTCTATTTTTTTCGTCTCTTACCTTTCTTGCCAGTTCTATAAGCTCTTCGATAACCTGTGCGGCTTCTATGCTTCTATTGATGTATCTTTTTATAGTCTCCTCAAGCATTTTCATAAAGGACTTACCCTGAACAAGGTTTCTTCTGGATATAATTTTTATCTGGTCGCTAAGCAGTTTTTTCAATGCCTCGAATGCCAGA
>JBEQAF010000112.1:0-5026 GCA_041640455.1 bacterium | reverse complement strand
AGGTGTGGGCGGAAGACCGTAATTAATGTAGGTATTGTATGGATTTTTTGTGGTCAGGTCTTTCCTCGTAAGGTTATAATCAAATCTTTTCAGACCATACTGAACTGTGGGGTCACATTGCAGTTTCATTCCTTTTTTCAAACGGTTATGAAACACCGAAGAGATCAGAGGCATCTCTTCCCGAACCTTTGCCTCCTTTTCTATCAAAGAAGCAAGTGTAAGTGTTTTGTGTAGCTCCTTTTGAGTCATCTTTAATTTCAGCTCATTATTTAAAATATCAAAGGTCTTCTGAACCATGGCTTTTATGATATCATCTTCCTTTTTTTCTGGATCAAAAAAATAAGTGGCTGGATAAAGGTATCCTTCAAGACTTGTCTCATCTATACCCAGACTTTTTATAAAATTCCTGTCTTTTACCAGCTTTAGAAACCGATTCTTATCTCCCATCTTCTGATTTTCCAGAATCTGGGCTATCTGATAGATATTGTATCCTTCAGGAACTGTAATCTTATACTGCTCAATCTCGCCCCTCAGCATCTTGTTCCAGATCTCTTTTGGTGTAATATCTCTCGGGATGAGATAATAGCCGTAAAGAATATTTTTATCACCGCCTGTTAGTTTTACCATCAGCCTGAAGAAAAACTTGTGTTTAATTATACCTTCTTCCTCCAGTCTGTTGATTATTTTAAATGCCGGTTCATTTTTGTTAACTTTAAAAAGTCTATTCTCTGTCAGACCAACTGGGGTGTTAATAAAAGAATAATATGATCTGATTGAAAAGCCCAGCACCATAAGCAGAAATAGTGAAGTTAGAACCAGATATTTTTTCATTTTCCCTTAAGCTCTCTCTGTCTTAAATAGCTTTCCAGAATCTTGGCGGCAGCAATTTTATCAACCATCTGTCTTGACTTTTTTTCCCTGATACCTGCCATTCTAAAAATCTCTTCCGATTCTATGCTGGTCATTGATTCATCAATAAAATCAATGGTTATGTTATACGCCTCTTTCAACTGACCGGCAAATCTCTCGGCGCTTTTTGCCATAAAAGAATCTCTATCTGATGAAGGTATGCCAATCACTATTGTATTTACATCGTAGGACTGGATAAACTGTATAATTTTTGGGATATCCTTTTTATTCCCTTCTCTTTTTAATACCGTTAGGGGCTGGGCTATGGTAAGAGTTGGGTCAGAAACAGCCAGTCCTATTCTTTTTGTACCAAGATCCACTGCCATTATTCTATTTCCTTTTTCCATATTGACTGATGTTTTAATATCTGATAGTTTAGTTTAAATATGATAACAGAACTTATAGAAAAATTGAAACCCTTCCTTGTGGACAGTGATAAAAGCATAGCGGAAAAGGCTGGTAAAGCTATTTACAGGTTGCAGGCAAAGGCTTTTTTTGAAAGCCGATTGAAGGACTTTTCCAGTCTACCTGAGGAAAAAAAGACCAAACTTATCAATGAGATAAAGGCAGTTTCTCCAAAGGTATTTGCAGAGTATATAAACTTAGGACTTTCAGATAAAAACCCCTACGTGAGAGCTCTTACCCTAAAGCAGGTTATTGAGTTCAGAGATCCAAGATTTATTGAAAAAGTCTTACCTCTTATAAATGATTCCGAGAGCTTTGTTAGAAAGATAGCCTATGAATTTCTGGGCATGTTTAATATTGAAAAAATAGCGCCCATACTTAACAAAAAACTGGAGCAGGAAAAGGATCAGGAAGCCCTTACTGCCCTTCTTCAGGCTATAGGTGATATAGGCTCTCCCGATTCTATAACGCCCCTTCTTTCTCTTCTTCAATCAGAATCTTCCCCGAGGATTAAAGCAAAGATTATAGAAACTTTGGGTAGCCTCAAGGTTTAGTCCTGGTTACTGAATAAGTTTTACTTAAAAAGATATTTTAATCTCTCAGTTATTGTCACTTTACGTAAGCTGTAAATTTTTTCTTTACAACAAAAAAAATAAATGCTAAACCTATTTATAACACTATTTTAAAATGAGGGAGAGTGAGTATGAGAAGATATTTTTCTGTAATGCCCACCATAGGTAAAAAAATCTTTGAATCTACAATTAAATCCATGCAGGATAATGCAAAACAGATAGAAGATGTTATTGCCAGTATAAGGGCTCAGACCGAGAAGGTCTATAATGAAGGTTTGCCTGATGAAGTGCTCCATAAAAGAGGTGAGAAAACCGCACTGGAGAGAATAAATTATCTGGTAGATGAGGGGAGCTTTTTACCTCTTAATAGCCTTTACAATCCTGAAAATAATAAATATGGTACAACCGGAGTTATTAACGGGCTTGCAAAAATAAGAGGCAGATGGTGTTCTGTTATTGCCAGTAATAATAAGGTTCTGGCAGGTGCATGGATACCCGGACAGGCTGAGAATGTTTTCAGGGCTCAGGACATTGCGGAAAGGTTAAGAATACCGCTTGTATGGGTACTAAACTGTAGCGGCGTAAGTCTGCCAGAGCAGGAAAAGGTTTATGCTGGCAGAAGATGCGGCGGGAGATCCTTTTTCAGACATGCCGAGCTTGCTCAGAAGGGGATTCCTGTAATTGTAGGCATATTTGGCACAAACCCTGCGGGTGGAGGTTATCACTCCATAAGTCCAGCAATCATATTTGCCCATGAAAAGGCATCAATGGCTGTAGGTGGAGGAGGTATAGTTTCTGGCATGAGTCCCAAGGGCGGATTTGATAAGGACGGAGCCACGCAGATTATTAATCTTACCAAGCAATATAAAGAACAACCTCCTGGAAGCATGAACGTGCACTACGATGTAACTGGCTTTGTCAGAGCCGTTTATAGCACTGAAGAGGGTGTGCTTGATGCTATTAAAGACTGTGTTGCCAATCTTCCCTGTTACGATAGCTCCTTTTTCAGGGTAGCAGAACCAAAGCTACCGCTTTTTAACGCCCATGAGCTTAAATATATAGTTCCCATCAATCAAAAAAGAATCTATGAGGTTGAGCAGGTCATCGGGAGACTGGTTGACGGAAGCGAGCACATGGAGTTTAAACCCGATTTTGGTCCAGAGATATATACAGGGCTTGTAAAGGTTGATGGGTTTCTTTTAGGATTAATTGCAAACAAGCAGGGCTTTCTCGGGGAAGGTTATCCGAAATATGCAAACTATCCAGGAATTGGAGGCAAGCTTTACAGAGAGGGGCTTATAAAGATGAATGAGTTTGTAACTCTTTGTGGGCGAGACAGAGTCCCCATTATCTGGATACAGGACAATACAGGGATAGATGTGGGAGACATAGCGGAAAAGGCAGAGCTTTTAGGCTTAGGTCAGGCATTACTTTATTCCATAGAGTCTTCCAGACTACCTATGATGACCATTGTATTAAGAAAAGGCTCCGCTGCAAGTCACTATGTAATGGCTGGTCCGCAAGCAAATAATAACACATCATTTACCTTAGGCACACCGACCACAGAGATATATGTTATGCACGGAGAGACTGCAGCAGTAGCAACCTATGCAAGAAGGCTTGTAAAGGATCAGGAAGAGGGCAAGGATCTGCAAGAGACCATAGATAAGATGAACAAGCTGGTAAAAGAATATTATGAAAAGTCCAGACCGGATTTTTGTGCTAAGCATGGTTTTGTAGATGAGATAGTAGATTTTACCAGACTCAGGGATTATATGGTGGCTTTTGCAAATGCCTGCTATCAGAATCCAGACTCTTTCTGCCCCCATCATCAGATGATACTGCCAAGAATAATCTATCCCAACATTTAATGGTTCAGGGCAGTAAGGGTTTTAAGAAGCCGTTAATTGTTATAAGGTTTGACCTTGCCGGTATAAAATGATAATTTATTACCGATGATTGATAAAAAATACCGGCAGTTTTATGAAAATCTTTTCAGCCAGAAATTAAAAAAGGCTGCCAGAGGCTTTTTTGACGAGGCAGCTCTTCCATCCTATACCCATCCCAACAGGTTAATGTCCTTTCTCTTCTGGGACAGGCTAAATAAAGCATTCTCTCTGACTGGAGATTTAAATGGAAAAAAGGTATTAGATTTTGGTGCTGGAGGTGGTGTTACATTTCGGTATCTTTCAGATGCTGGTGCAGAGATATATGCCTGTGAAAACCAGTTCTATGAGCTAACTCAGATAGTAGCCCATGAGCTAAAAATTAAGGTGCCTGTTTACAAAGATATAATGGATATAGAAGATGTAAAATTTGATCTAATATTAGCCCTTGATGTACTGGAGCACGTGGATAATCTTGAGGAAGTTTTAACAAGGTTTATTGAGCTTTCTCATAAAAATACGAGATTTATTATATCCGGACCCACAGAAAATCTTCTTTATAAACTGGGCAGAAAGATGGCAGGTTTCAAAGGGCATTATCATCTGAGAAATGTATATCATATAGAAAGGATGTTAAGACAAAAAGGTTTTCAGCAGAAAGGTGTTAAAAAACTATATTTTCCTGTAACGCTTTTCAGAGTATCTCTGTGGACTTTAAAATAACCCGCTGCCCTTTATGTAAAAATATAGACAATATATCACTGGTTGAGAAAAAAAATTTTTTGGCAGAGAGGTTATATTCTATCATTGTCCTCAATGTGGACTTAACTTTTCCAGTTTATCAGAAGAGGCTGATGGAGCACATTATGAGACTGTGGAGTGGTATGGTGAAAGATGGGAGTTCAGGAAGGTTTTAAAACTAATTAAACATGAAAGCAGGGTACTGGAAATAGGCTGTGGTAGAGGCTATTTTCTTAAAATGGCAGAGAAAAAAGGTGCAACTGTTTATGGCATAGATATAAACAGCAAGGCTATAGAGCATGCAAGAAAGATTTTTAAACTAAAAAACGCTTATTCAGAAGATCTGTCTGATTTTTTAAAAAGAGACGAAAAGGATTTTGACTTTATTATCTTTTTTCATGTGATAGAGCATCTTTCGGATCCCGATGGGTTTATAAAAAAACTCTCGCCCCTCTTAAAAAAAGATGGTTTACTCTGTTTCTCCTTTCCTGGACCACAAAGGGTTGATATAAA
>JBEQAF010000111.1:1079-5235 GCA_041640455.1 bacterium | reverse complement strand
AGGTAACAGAGTGTCTTATAAAGAGGCAAGAAAGAAAAAAACTCTTCAGGATATATACAACGCCCAGAAGTCAGAAAGTCCATTAACAGTGGTGATTAAAGGGGAGGTAAAGGGCGGATATCTGGCTGACTATAAAGGTTTTCAGGTGTTTATCCCTGGCTCTCAGGCAAGAGGCAAAAAACATATTAAGGAAGGGGATAGTTTCAATGTTTTCATAAGCAGGGTTGAGAACAGGGGTGAAAATATTGTGGCTTCCATAGCTGCCTATGAAAACTATCTGAAAGAAAAAGGCTATGAAGATTTTATCAGTAATTATAGAGAAGGAGATGTAATTGAGGGAGAGGTAAAAAGCATTATTGAAAAAGGTGTTTTTGTATCCGTTAAGGGGGTGGAGGGGTTTATCCCCTTTTCAGAGATTACTTACAGGAGGATTAAATCTCCAGGAGATTTTTTTAATCCTGGTGATAAAATTCAGGCAAGAATAATAAGGATTGACAAAGAGGCAAAAAAATTTACTTTTAGCACCAAAGCTCTGGAAAAAGAGCCCTTTCAGCTTTTTACTGAAACTTATAAGGTAGGCGACAAAGCGGAAGGAATTGTCAGAAACATCATAGATAAAGGTGTATTTGTGGAGCTTGTAAGCGGACTTGACGGTTTCATTCCTGTGTCTGAGATATCATGGACCGAAAGGGTAAAGAGCCCTTCAAAATATTTTAAAGTGGGTGATAAAGTATCGGTGTTAATAAAAAATATTGACAATAAAAATAAAAAAATATCCCTGAGCTTTAAAGACCTGATCAGTAACCCATGGGAGGAGTTTAAAGCTGAATCTCCTGAGGGCTCGGTTATCAGAGTAAAGGTTAAAGAAGTTGTTGATAAAGGTGTAATAGTTGAAACTAAAAAGGGGCTGGAAGCTTTTATCCCCAATGAATATCTCGGGTACGGAAGACCTTCTGAAGAGAAAAAGAAGCTTAAAAAGGAAGAGAACATAGAGGCAAAGGTGGTTTCAGTAGAACCTGACAGAAGAAAAATTATTCTATCTATCAAGGATCTGTTGGAAGACCCCTTTAACAGGGCTATGGCGGATATTAAAAAAGGTGATGAGGTTGAGGCGGTGGTATCTAACATTACCGAAAACGTTGTATTTGTTGAGATAATGCCCAATGTGGAAGGGATTGTTAAAAAGAGAGAGTTTAAAAAGGATGAGATTAAGATAGGCACCAGGCTGAACCTGCTCGTGGTTGATGTGGACGAGGAAAAAAGAAAATTTATACTGAGCTATGAGGATCTCGTTAAGAAAAAAGAGCAGATGGAGCTGGAGGAACACAAAAGTAAAAACAAAGTTAGCCACACGCTCGGAGATTATTTTAAGAAATGAGAAAAAGAAGAATTATAATAGGAATTATCGTAATATTTATTCTTATTGGCTTAGTATCCCTGCTCAGCTACTTTCTTGGGGAGGGATATAGCAGGACAGGTCTGGGTGACAGGATTGCCGTTGTGGAGATAAATGGGATCATTAAAAGCTCTGATGAGATAGTAAGGCAGCTTACAGAGTTTGGAAAAGATAAAAATATAAAGGCAATAGTTTTGAGGATTGATTCTCCAGGTGGCGCAGTTGGACCCTCTCAGGAGATTTATAGAGAGGTAATGAAGATTAAAAAACAGAAGCCAGTGGTGGCATCCATAGGCACCTTAGGCGCATCAGGCGGATATTATATAGCCTCTGGCGCATCAAAGATAGTTGCAAACGAAGGCACAATTACGGGGAGTATAGGTGTTATCATACAGTTTTTTAACTTTCAGCAACTGCTGGGAAAGATTGGTGTGAAAGGTGATGTGGTTAAAAGCGGTGAGTATAAAGATACAGGTTCTCCTACGAGAGATATGACAAAGGAGGAAAGGCAGTTACTTCAGTCTGTGATTGATGATGTACATAATCAGTTTGTGGAGGCTGTAGCAAAGGGAAGAAATCTCAAAAAGGAAGATGTGCTTAAAATTGCTGATGGAAGGATTATTACTGGTAGATATGCAAAGGAACTTAAGCTGATTGATGAGCTGGGCAACTTTAATGATGCCGTTGAACTTACTAAAAAACTGGCAAATATTGAGGGCGAGCCAAAGCTTGTATATCCCAAAAAGAAAAAGATAGGTATTATGGATCTTTTGAGCGGCTTTTCCGAGGGGGAAAGTAAAACAAGACTTCTTATGTTATTATCTGACATCAGGATCCCCGTTTTCTTATCAGAGATTATTAATCAGACCATAAATGAGTAAAGAGATTAAGATAGGTGTTATATCAGATACCCATTTACTTAGAGATGACGGAAGATTCCTCCGATTAATAGAAAATTATTTCAAAGACTGCCAGCTTATTATTCATTGCGGAGATATTGTAAACACTGATATATTTGCTCCTGTAAAGACAGATATAATTGCTGTCAGAGGGAATATGGACACAGATGCTTCTCTACCAGTCAAAAGAGAGATAAGCATATTAAACAAAAAAATTAGCATTATTCACGGTTATGGGGCACCTGCAGGTATACGAGGGCGAATAAGGAAGGAGTTTGAAAATCCAGACTGCATACTTTATGGACATACCCATTGCCCATTCTCTGGTTATGAAGATAACATACTATTTTTTAATCCTGGCTCTGCCTTTGACAAAAGATGGGCTCCCAAAAATACCATCGGATACCTCTATATAACAGATACTGCTATTAGATGTGAGATTAGAGAGATTGATTAGCACAAACTTTTATAGGAGTGTTTATGGAACATATATTTGCACCATGGAGAAAAGATTTTATTGAAAAAAAGGAGAAAGAAGAGGGCTGTATATTCTGCAAAAGAAAGGAGCTTGATGTATCTCTTGAGAGTCTGGTTGTTTATAAATCAGAACTATGCTTTATAGTTTTAAACAAATACCCCTATAACAACGGTCACATTATGGTGGCTCCCTTTGCCCATAAAGGTGATTTTTCTGATCTTACTCAGCCAGAGCTGAACGATATGTCAAAATGTTTGCAGCTTGCTATAAATGTCCTGAAAAAAGCCTACAATCCTCAGGGTTTTAATATGGGGATGAATATAGGTAGTGTAGCAGGAGCAGGAGTAGCTGACCATCTGCACTGGCATATTGTACCCAGATGGGGGGGAGATACAAACTTTATGCCACTAATTGGTCAGACTAAGGTACTTCATGAGATACTTGAGGAGACCTTTAACAGGCTGATCCCATTTTTTGATGGAAAGGATAAATGAATCTGAGAGAGATAATTCTAAAAAGCTGTTTGCAAGACAGTGATGCTGTAGATTTTTTTATTCAGGTATCGGAGCTATATTCTGAACAGGGTAATTTGGATAAGGCATTGAATATTAAGGAGATTCTGCTTACTCTTCCGCTCGAAAAGAGCAAGAAGGAGGAGATACTTCTCAAGCTCTCCTCAGACTACCACAGATCAGGTATGTACGATAACGCACTCTCTGTTCTCGATGAGCTTTTTCTTATTACTGAAAGGAAGGATGAGATTGTTGACCTTCAGTCTCATCTTTATATTGAGCTTAAAGAATGGGATAAGGTGATGGAGGTTCAGAAGAAAAAGAAGAATAAAAATCCTGAGTTTTTGCTTTATGCCCTCTGCAATCTATCGAAGGATCTTCTTGCGGAAGGTAACAAAAAAAGGGCTGTTTTGCTACTTAAAGAGGCTGAGCTTATCTCAAAAGATCATCCCCATATACTACTCCATTGGTTGGATATTTTTATTGATGATCAGAATGTGTCAGAGATAAGGGCTCTGGGAGAGAAGATAGCTCTTAGCTTTCCTGATTATTTCGGTGTCTATCTGGAAAAGCTAATAGACAGAAAGGCTATTAACAGAGATATTTTAGAACTAACCATGAGCCAGCTTAGAGAAAACAGACATAATCTTTATCTGATTTATCAGCTGGCAAGGTTTCTATTCTCTGCAGAAAGATATGAAGATCTTATCAAACTTCTGGAGAGTCGGCTGGAACATTTAAACCAACCAGCCCTCTTAAGATTATATATGCTGTCTCTTAAAAAACTGGACAGACAGATGGATAAGAGATTTTACCAGTCCGTTATCAATTGCATTCCTGAAGAGACCAGATGGTTCAGATGCAGAGAGTG
>JBEQAF010000111.1:0-1069 GCA_041640455.1 bacterium | reverse complement strand
GATATGAAACGGAAAAATGCTCCTTTAGCTGTATCCGTTGCAATTCAATAAACTCTTTTGTGCTTATCAGAGGAAATGAATAACGAAAAGATAACACCCATGATGCGTCAGTATCTTGATGTAAAATCCAGATACAGCGACTGTTTTGTATTCTTCAGGGTAGGAGATTTTTATGAGCTTTTCTATGAAGATGCCATAAAAGCTGCATCGGTTTTGAATATTGCCTTAACATCACGGGATAAAAACGACAAAGATGCAGTTCCGCTATGTGGAGTCCCCTATCATGCGGCAGATAACTATATTAACAAGCTACTAAAAGAGGGCTACAAGGTAGTTATATGTGATCAGGTGGAAGATCCAAAGCTTGCTAAAGGGGTAGTTAAAAGAGAGGTTACAAGGGTGCTTACGCCTGGAACTGTAATTGATATGGAAAGGCTCGAGCCTAAAGAGAGCAACTTTATATTCTCCCTCTATTTTTTAAATGACAACGAAACAACTGTATCTGTAGCCGATATATCTCGTTGTGAACTTTTATATTTCATTACCAGCGATATTTCAAAGGACCTTTTTGAAAAGCTAAAGCCTTCGGAGATTATAGCCCTTGAATCTCAAAAAGAGATATTGATGAAAAAAATGAGTCAGAACAATCCATAATAAGATTAACCCACATATAAATCCATGACATACTAAAACCAATTAGTAGTAATATTAGAAGTTGCTTCTCACGTTTATAAAGTGACATGCTATTCGCTTTCTCTAGTGTGTGACAATTTATACTACCTCCTATTCAGCCTAAATGTGCCATATTTTTTTGGTACTATTCACTCATAACTCTTAATTTGTATTTTACTCTTAATCTATAAGTTAAAACATAGTCATGTGGGATCTTGTTTGATTCGTCTCAATACAAGGATTATTAATATCAAATTTTTATAATTTTTAATTAAGAATAATTTGAGATATTAAGGGTTAAAATGTTGTCTCGGCAAGTGTGAAAAACTAAATGGGACATTTAGGCTGAATAGGAGTGAGTATTAAAGAGAGAAGTACGACTATTAAGAAACTAATT
>JBEQAF010000110.1:0-5294 GCA_041640455.1 bacterium | reverse complement strand
AAAAACTAAGCGTTTCATTTGCTTTATATTACATCATTTTTGTAAAAAATAAAATATATTTAGGATACAAAATCTTTCTATTTCTAATAAAAGGAAACCCTATTACTAAGGGTGCCGATATTTTCAATGCTGACCTCAACAATGTCTCCGTCATTAAGCTGACCTACTCCAGAGGGCGTGCCGGTGGGGATTATATCTCCTGGATAAAGTGTCATATATCTGCTTATGAAGCTTACAAGATAAAGCGGTGAAAAGATCTGATTTCTTGTATTGCTATGCTGAACGATATTACCGTTTAAAACTGTCTGAATATTTAATCCAGAAGGGTCTAATGATGTTTCAATATAAGGACCATAAGGGGCGAAAGTATCAAAACCTTTTGCACGGGAGTACTGCCCATCCTTTTTTTGAATAATCCGTTCCGTAACATCATTAAAACAGCTATAACCCAGAATATATTTGTATGCATCCTGTTCGGAAACATTTTTGCAGGTTTTACCTATAACTATTGCAAGCTCTCCCTCATAGTCAACTCTTTTTGTAAAGGATGGAATCAGTATCTCATCCTGATGGGCTATAATGGCAGAGGGAGGTTTAAAGAAAATAAGCGGTTCATCAGGCACATCTTTGCCAAATTCTGCTGCATGGTCTTTATAATTAAGCCCTATTGCCACTATCTTTGAAGGAGCTGTGGGAGATAGGAACTTTATCTCAGAAGTAGCCAGTTTTATGTCTTCTGTTTGCAGACCTTCAATACTGCCGTTTTTCTCAAAAAATGTCAGAAAGTTGTTTTTGAAAGGTATAAAAAAATCATCTTCAAATATACCTTCATAAATCTGCCCAGTTTTTATAACTTTTGCCCTTCCGACCTTCATATACCCAGCACATCCTTCATATTGTAAAAACCATTCGGTTTGTTATAAATCCATTTTGCAGCCCTGATGGCACCCCTTGCAAAGTTTTCTCTGCTGTGGGCTTTGTGTGTTAGCTCTATTCTTTCCCCCATCCCGCCAAATATTACCGTATGTTCACCTACAACGTCTCCCGCTCTGAGGGTCTGTATGCCAATCTCTTTCTTTTTTCTCTCCCCAATAATCCCCTTCCTTTCATAAACTGCTACCTCATCATAATTCCAGTCAAAGGCTTCCGCAACCACCTGCCCGAGTTTTACTGCTGTTCCACTTGGTGCATCCTTTTTCATCCGATGATGAATCTCAATAATCTCAACATTGTACTCATCGGTAAGAAGTTTCGCCGCTTCATATACAAGTTTAAAAAGTACGTTTACACCAAGACTCATATTAGGTGAGAGCAGACAGGGGAAACTTTTTTTTGCCAGCTCTTCTATATTTTTAACCTCTTCCATGCTCCAGCCAGTAGTTCCTATAACCATAGGAGAGGACTTTTCAGAGGCTATCTTTATATTTTCGCGAGTTGCATCAATATGGGTGAAATCAATAATAACCGTATCTTTATCAGCAATCTCTGCCAGTGAACCAGTTATTTTCACACCTCTGGTACCGCCAAACCTTGAAGCATCTTCACCAATAAACGGGCAGTCTGCTCTTTCAACAGCTCCGATAAGCTCAAGCTCTGAGTCATCATCAACCAGTTTTAATATGTTGCTACCCATTTTTCCTGCGGCGCCAAGCACAATCACCTTAATCATTGATTACTCCTTAATCAGCCTGTAATTTATAAGTAATTTTTTTAGCTTTTCCCTGTTTGACTGCGTCATTTCACACAAAGGAAGCCTGACCTCATCTTTTATCATTCCCATCATACTTAAGGCAGTTTTTACCGGCACAGGATTGGTTTCAATGAACAGCGCTTTTATGAGATCAAAAATTTCCAGATGCTCCTTAACCGCCTCTTTTATTTTGCCTTCCTCAAAATTTTTAACCATCCGTGCGGTTCTTTTGGGGATTATATTGGAGATTACTGAGATTACGCCCTTCCCACCAATGGACATTATTGGAATTGTCAATGAGTCATCCCCTGACAGGACAGTAAAGCCTTTCTTTTTAACATTTTTAACTATTTCAGAGACCTGATCCATACTTCCCGAAGCCTCTTTAATACTTACTATGTTGGGTATCTGGGAGAGCTTTACCACCGTTTCGGGCAACATGTTTACACCCGTTCTTGTGGGAATATTATAAAGCACTATAGGAATATCTACTGTTTCGGCAATCTTTTTAAAGTGTCTGTATAAACCTTCCTGAGTTGGCCTATTGTAATATGGGCAGACCTGCAAAGAGGCATCGGCGCCAGCTTTTTTTGCCATTGAAGTGAGCTCTATTGCCTCTTCGGTGCTGTTTGCACCTGTTCCTGCTATTACTGGAACCTTTTTATTAACTTTTTTTACAGTAAACTCAATAACTTTAATATGTTCGTCATAATCAAGGGTGGATGATTCACCAGTAGTGCCGCAGGGGACAATACCGTCTATCCCTTCCTTTATCTGAAACCTGATCAGTTTTTCCAGAGACTTCCAGTCAATATTCCCATTCTCAAAGGGAGTGACGATGGCTGTAATAGCTCCTTTATACATGGTTTATCTCCTTCTTAAAATATTTCGTTTAAAAAAACTTCACCCTCACAGATAAAACGGGTATTTCCCTCCAGATAAACATTGTGAATCAAGTCATTTTGGATTGAAAAATAGACAGAAAGCCTTTCTCCACCCGATGTAATTATATCTGCCCTGTCTTTTACTACCCCTTTCCTGCCAAAAATAAGGGCAGTCGCACAGGCGCCAGTTCCGCAAGCAAGGGTCTCATCCTCCACGCCCCTCTCGTAGGTTCTTACTTTAATGGCGCTGTCTCCGAGATATTTTACAAAATTAACGTTAGTACCCTTAGGTGCAAAATACTCATGGAATCTAAGTTTTCTACCGATCTCTCTTACATTGTAATCATCTATGTTATCTACTGGAACTACAAAATGGGGAACACCTGTATTAATGAAACTACCCTTTATAATAGTTCCGTCAAGATTAATCTCAATATGGTCTAAAATATCATTCGGATCTGATAACCTTACCTTAACCCTTGAGCCCGTTACATATGCATCTATTCTGCCTGCAAGGGTTTTAAAGATCATCTCACTTTTTCCTGTGATATAAGAAAAAACCCTTGCTACGCATCTCGCACCGTTGCCACACATCTCAGCCACACTTCCGTCTGCATTGAAAAAATCCCATCTGAAATCTGTTTCGTTATCTGGATTAATAATTATCAGCCCATCTGCGCCCACACCATTGTTACGGTTTGTAACAGCTCTGACAATACTTTTAAAATAGTCAAAAGATCTGCTATTATTCAGATTGTTAATAATGATAAAATCATTTCCTGTCCCGCTTAGTTTATAAAAATGAAGTTTATCCATGCTAAACTCTTAAAAGGGGATTTTTTCTTTTGCGATCAGGTCTTCGAGGTTATCTCGCTCTCTTATAAGATAAAACTTATCATCCATTACAAGCACTTCAGCTGCTCTTCTTCTGGAATTGTAATTTGATGCCATAGAAAAACCGTAAGCTCCTGCGCTAAGTATGCAAAGATAATCATTCTTTTCAATTTTCGGCAGAGCTCTATCTTTGGCAAAAAAATCCGTTGATTCGCATATGGGTCCCACCACATCATAGGTCTGGTTTTCCGTATCTTTCTTATCCATTGGCAGAATGGTATGGTAGGAGCCATAAAGAGCTGGTCTTGCCAGATCGTTCATTGCTGCATCTACTATGACAAACTTCTTTTCAGAATTTTCTTTGTTATACAAAACTTTAGTAACCAGCATACCTGCGTTACCCACAATTACCCTGCCAGGTTCAAATATGAGAGTTTTATCTACCTTTTCAAATTTTTTAAGCACCGCTTCACCATATTCGTTGGGATGAGGTGGCTCCTCATCTTTGTAGCTTATGCCCAGTCCACCGCCAAGGTCAATGTATTTTATATTAAAGCCCTTTTCCTCCAGTTTTTCGATAAGTAGCTTAACCTTATCTATAGCCTCAAGAAAAGGTGCCAGCTGGGTAATTTGTGAGCCTATATGGCAGTCCACGCCCACAACTTCAATATGGATTAACTTTTTAGCCTTAAGATAAAGCTCCAGAGCATTTTCAAAAGGGACGCCGAATTTATTTTTTTTGAGCCCTGTTGATATATAAGGATGGGTCAGGGGGTTAACATCTGGGTTGATCCTGAACGAAACAGGCGCTTTTTTATCAAGCTTGTAAGCTATGCTGTTTACCTCATACAGCTCAGCCTCAGATTCGAGATTAAACATTAGAATATCATGTTTGAGAGCCATTTCTATCTCTTCATCGGTCTTACCTACACCCGAAAAGACGATCTTTTTTGGATCTGCACCAGCCTTTAATGCTCTGAAAAGCTCACCTCCTGACACTATGTCAAAACCTGCGCCTTCTCTGGCAAATAAGCTCAAAATGGCTATATTGCTGTTTGCCTTTACAGAATAACAGGTAATATGTTTATGAGTTTTAAAAGATTCGTCAAAGGCATGATAGTGTCTCAGAAGAGTTTACCCACTATAAATATAAAGTGGTGTGCCAAACTGCCTGACGAGCTCCTCAACAGGCACATTTTCACAGTACATCTTATCCTTAACATAGCTGAAATAATGCAAGCAAAACCTCCCTTTTTTTAATGCTTTAATTTTAAAAAGATAGGAGGGAAAAATCAATAAATAATTATGTAAAAGACCAGATAGGTATAGACATATTAACCAGTTTGATTTTATTGAAGTAAAAGCAAACGAAGGCTGGAATGTTAGGAAACTTACCAGTCAGTTTTTAGGTTTCTTTTCCAAGCACCAGCTACTCTTTCCAGTGATTTAAATCTTTATTCGTCTTTACTTATCACGCTTCCCTATAAGCTTCCCACTCAAACCTTTTTATATTTCTCCTTTTCCTGTCAAACTCAATACCTACAAGATAGATGGGAAGACCTAAAGACCTGTATTTTTCCGCATAGCCTCTCTCTTTTATCTGTTTAAGCGCACTACCTTCTCCCTTACCCTTTATCAGCTTAAACTCAAAGATAAATACTCCATGTCTTAACACTACCGCCATGTCTATCTTGCCATAACTGGTCGTATCCTCACATCTCACATCCAGCCCCAGCGACGCAAAGTAGCTATAAAACACACTGGCATAGTACCCCTCATAGCTATCTATCTCGTTCTTCCTGTACCAATCAGCAGGAATCGAAGAAAAATGCGACTGCATGATATCTTTTATCTCATCAAGCTTAAGGTTTAATAACGCATCCTCT
>JBEQAF010000109.1:0-5322 GCA_041640455.1 bacterium | reverse complement strand
AGCAGTGTTCTGGATAGTCCGATAATATTATTAAGATTTGCATGGGTTTTTAATACTCTAAACTTTTTTGCCAGGACTTCAGCAATAAGCTCCTTACAGGTGGTCTTACCAAGACTGCCCGTAATACCTATAACCTTTGGATTAATCCTTCTTCTCCAGTAGTTTGCCAGCCTTGCATATGCATCCAGCGTATCCTTTACTGAAATTACAAAAAAATCATTGCCGCCTTTAAGTTTAAAACCCTCTTCTACGATAAACCCCTTTGCCTTACCTATAAGCTCCTTAACAAAGCTGTGTCCATCAAAATTTTTACCTTTCAAAGCCAGAAAAACTTCTCCATCTTTAAAAGTTCTTGAATCGGTAGAGATCCCGTTGAAAGGAATATCTTCATTTCCTGTAAGCTTTGCATTGAGAGCTTTTTTTATCTCTAAAGCTGTGCCAAACATTCCCTTTTCCTCAAAGCCTCTCCGACGACCTTCTGATCAGAAAAATAAATTTTTTTCTCACCTATTATCTGATAATCCTCATGCCCCTTTCCTGCCACAAGAATAGTATCGCCTTTTTTTGCCGAATACACGGCGTCATATATGGCTTTTTCCCTGTTTGGCTGAATGATGGTTCTTTTATCAGGATTAAGACCCTTTTTAATATCCTCTATGATAACCATTGGATCTTCAGTTCTTGGATTATCCGAAGTTACAATCACCAGATCTGAATAGAAAGAGGCTATCTCACCCATAGGCTTTCTCTTAGATCTATCTCTGTCACCACCACATCCAAAAACGGTAATAATTCTTCCCCTTGATATCTCTTTAAGCGTTTTAAGCACATTTTCAAGCGCATCGGGCGTGTGGGCGTAGTCAACAAAAACCTTTAACTGGCAGTTGTTTGCAATCTCCTCAAGCCTTCCAGGAACTCTGGCAAGACTAAAAATCCCCAGCTTTGCAGTAACACCATCTATACCGAGGAGAATAGCAGAGATATAGGCAGAAGCTATATTATAGGCGTTAAACCTACCTTTAAGCTTTGATCCTATCCTGTCAGATATATCCTGTCCGTTTATACTAATTTCAAGCCCCTCTATGTCATTTTTAATTATTTCACAGCGATAATTTGCCTTTTTCCTGAAAGAGTATGTCTTTATCTTAGGATTACCCAGCTCGAGAAATAGCCTCTCTCCATAGGGATCATCAATATTAACAACTCCAAAGCCAGTATCCTTCAGATGCTCGGTAAACAAAAGTTTTTTTGACCTGTAATAATCTTCCATATCACTATGAAAATCCAGATGTTCAGGAGTCAGGTTGGAAAAGATAGCCCCGTCAAACTTAAGACCTGCAAGCCTTTTCTGCTTAAGCCCGTGGGATGATACCTCCATTACAACATTATCTGCGCCCATATTTTTGAATTTTCTAAAGATGGGAATAAGCACCTTTAGATTGGGAGTGGTATTGGGCGCTTCAAAACTTATGTCTCCACATCTGTAATTAACTGTTCCCACCACACCGATATTTTTCCCCGCCTGTTTGAATATGCTCTCCATAAGATAGGTAAAGGTAGTTTTACCGTTAGTCCCTGTAATTCCGATAAAACAAAAATCATTGAGATTAACCTGATTTTCATATCCAAGAAGCTTAAAATATGCATCTCTTGTTGATGAAACATAGATTCTTGGGACTGTCACAGGAACATCTCTTTCTATAACCACAGCGCTTACAAGATTAGTTATCCTGCCTATCAGATCATGTCCATCTATTTTTTCGCCCTTAATGGCAAAAAAAATCCCGCCTTCTTTAATCTCTCTCGTATCATCAGTAAAGTTTTCAAACTTTTCCGGTAGATGTCCTTCAATCTTCAGCGGTTTCAGGATCTCTAAAAGTTTATGCCGTTCTATCATCTGAGAAAAACCCTGACTTTTTTTACCGAAGAAAGCTGTCCTACAGGTAGCGGATCCTGATAATAAACAACGCCGGAACCTGTAATCTCTATCTGAAGCTTTTTAAGATTGGCTATTCTTATTGCTTCCCTCGCCGTAAGACCTCTGAAATCTGGTATAACCATTTCTTTGAAATCACCCGATAAATTACTGAAAACTGGCTCGGTGGTTACAAAATTATTTTCATTGCTGGTTTTTGTAACCAATACTTTCCGCTCTCCACCTTCTAACTCAATAATTCTTTTCCCTATCTCTCTGAAAATAGGCGCTGCCACTCCTCCGCCGTAAACATTGTATCCTCTGGGACTGTCAATGGCTATAAACATTACATACCTGGGTTTTTCTTTCGGGAAGGCACCGATAAAAGAGGCTACATACTCGTCAAGATAACCTCTCCTGCCTGGTTTCTGGGCTGTGCCAGTCTTTCCTATTACACTGGTTCCTTCAATGGCTGCCTGTTTACCAGTACCTTCGGTTACCACATCTTCCAGTATGTCTTTTACAAGTTCAGATGTTTTGGGAGAGATAACCCTTCTTATAATCTCCTTTTCGTTCTCCATTATGGGTTCATTATTCTCATTAAGGATCCTTTTTATAAGCCTTGGTTTTAATAAATTGCCGCCGTTAACTATTGCACAGAATGCGTTGGTAATCTGAAGGGCGTTTAAAGATATCCCCTGACCAAACGCCACTGTGGAAAGTCTTACAGGTGTTAACTCCTTAAGGGAAGGCATTATGGATTTTGACTCACCAAAGAGCCCAATTTCAGTCTTTTTATTAAAATTAAATCTCTCCAGATATTCGTGATATTTCTTCTTACCGAGCTTTTCTGCAATTTTTATAGATCCGATATTGCTGGAATTTTTAATAATGTCTCTCACAGTGATGCTACCAAATTTTGCGTTATGGGCTTCTTTGAACACCCTGTCATGAACCCTGTATTTTCCATTTTCGCAGTAGATCATTGTACTGGGGCTAATTATATGCTCCTCCAGAGCTGAAGCTACAAGAAATACCTTCATTACCGAGCCCGGTTCAAAAATATCAATAAGCGCCCTATTTCTTCTCTGGCTGTCGGAATATCGGAAATACTCATTGGGATTAAAATTGGGGTATGATGCCATAGATAAAATCTCTCCAGATTCCGGATCCATTACTATGGCTACTCCGCTCTTTGCATTGGTTTTAATAATACCCTTTTTCAGCTCATCCTCTGTAATTGCTTGAATATCCTTATTTATTGTAAGCTCAATGGATTTTTCCTCTCTGAAGCTTTTTTTAGTCCTTATTACGCCATCAGACAGATCCTTTCTGTAGCTAACCTTCTCCTTGCCGTTAACAATTCTTTTGTCGTAATAGTACTCTAAACCTTCTATCCCCTCGTTGTCATCGTTTGAAAAGCCTATTATATGGCTTGCCAACTCCTTATAGGGGTAAAATCTTTTTGGTTCCTCTAAAATCTCTATAGCTTTAGATAAATCGTCATTAGACTTTCTTTTCAGGTTCAAGAGCTCTTCCTTCAAAGCCACATCCTCAGACTTTCGGATAATAAAACACCAGTTAGACTCCGACTCTCTCAATTTTTTCTTAATATCCTCTGCAGATATTTTAATGATTTCAGATAGCCTTTTACTGAAGCTATCAGCATCCTTAATCCGTTCTTTGTTAACACACAGAGAAAATCCCAGCACAGATATGGCAAGCTCGTTTCCGTTGCGGTCATAAAAATTTCCTCTTATTCTGCTTGCCTGAAAGGTGTTCTCATACTGTCTGGCTAATTTTTCGAGATAAAAATTTCTTTTCAAAATCTGTACATTTACAAGCCGATATAAAACAAGGAGATAAAGACATACCATGCCTGTCCAGAACAAGCCGATTTTGATCTTCCTCAAATTAAATTTTAATACGTGTTTAGCCATTACTTAACCATATAAACTACTATATTCTCTTCCTTATTTAAGGTTTTTGAGAGAGCATCGAGCCTTTCCCTGTCTGTATAGCGGGCATGTTCTGTCTTAAGCTTTCCAAGATTTCCCTGCTCTGATTTTACTTTATATTTCAGCTCGGCTATTCGCTTCTCTTCCGAAATATAAAGGCATCTTACATAAACCTTGCAGAAAAACAGGATTATTACCAGAAAAATCTGTAAATACAGTATCTTATCTAATTTTTTGATTAAACGGGAGTCTTCGGCGGTTTGTGATAACCTTGCTTTAAGCTCCAAAGGAGCAGCTCTCATAAAACCCCCTACGAAATGATTTCTGCAACTCTTAACTTTGCGCTTCTTGCCCTTCTATTTGCCCTTATCTCCTTATAGTCAGGTACAACAGGTTTTTTAGTGAGAATTTTAATAATCCCTTGCTTCTCACTATCTCTGAAAAAGGTTTTCACAATTCTGTCTTCAATGGAATGAAAGGATATAACAGCCATCCTCCCACCTTTGTTAAGACAACCAATCCCCTTAATTAAAAAATCTTTTAAGGCTTCCGTCTCCTTGTTCACAAGAATTCTCAGCGCCTGAAATATTAGCGTGGCAGGATGAACTCTCCTCCCCTTCCTCGAAACTGAGAGTATAATCTCGGTTAGT
The DNA here is from genome assembly GCA_041640455.1 of bacterium. Taxonomy (GTDB): domain Bacteria; phylum CALINM01; class CALINM01; order CALINM01; family CALINM01; genus JAOAGA01. Next base: position 799 of record JBEQAF010000109.1, on the reverse strand, counting down.
CTGCCTGTGCTCTTTATGGTTGACTTTTTTCTCTCTTCGATGATCTTTTTAGCAATCTGATGTGCCCGGGGCTCTTCTCCGTAGGTCTTAAAAACATGCTCCAGCTCTTTGAGGCTAAGATTGTTTACATAGTACTCAGCATCCTTTTCCAGACTCTTGTCCATTCTCATATCAAGAGGTCCATCTTTCATAAAACTAAAGCCCCTTTCTCCGTCCTCAAGAAGATTGCTTGAAATGCCAAGATCGGCTAAGAGAAAATCAACCTTATCAATCTGGAGATTCGCAAGTACAGCATCTATATCTTTAAAGTTTGCCTTCCTGATTATGAGTCTGCCCTGATATAATTCTTCCAGTTCTTCGCCAATTTTCAGGGCATTATCATCTACATCAACGGCAATAATTTTTATGTTCTTAAACCTTTCTAAAATCTCCTTAGTATGCCCACCTCCTCCAAAGGTTCCGTCAAAAACAGTTTTGTAGTCATCTTTTATAAAGCCAATAATCTCATTTAGAAGCACTGGTATATGGACGTTTGTCATATCCCCAGCCTGCTTGCCATTTCGCTCACACCTCCTTCATTATTGACTTCCATAGACGGTTTAAGAACTCGCTCTTCAAACCGTTCTTTAGCCCATATCTCGATTCTTTTCAGCATACCTGCAAAAATAACCTCTTTTTTTATCCCTGCATACTCTCTGTGTGTAGGGGGGATGAGAATCCTGCCAAGCTTATCCAGACTACACTCCATAGCCCCAGAAAAAAACAGTCTCATAAACTCTTTATCTTTAGGTAACACAAA
>JBEQAF010000108.1:0-5338 GCA_041640455.1 bacterium | reverse complement strand
AGCTATGTAAAGAAGAAAAGATAAACTGGCAGAAAAAGGAGTTTGAAATTTCTGATATAGATGAGGCTCCAATCCTTGTCATAGCCGCAACCCATGACAGAAATCTTAACGATAAAATCGTAAAAATATGTGAAGAGAAAAGAATACTTGTAAACTCTGTTACTGATAATAAGTCAGTTTTATTCCCGGCTGTTCTGGAAAAAGGAGATATTTTATTGGCAATCTCAACAGGAGGAGTATTCCCCTATTTTACAAAGTTTTTAAAAAAAGAACTTGAGAAGTTTATCAGCCCTTACAGTAAGTTATTGAAAATTATAAAGCCTTTGAGACTCAGTTTGTTGACAGAGAGTAAAGATTCATCATATAATAAAAAAATTATTAAAAAGTTTTTTTCTTTACCACTCCTTAAATGGCTCACAGAAGGTAAGACAGGTTTGATAAAAAAAGAGATAAATAATATACTGAAAAAATGACTGTAGAAAGTTTTTATTACTTTGTCCTTGCTGGCTCTATAATTACATCGGCAATATTTTTTACTTATCTTATTGCCTTAAAAAAGTTTATCGGCCAGATTGCGTTAAGTGCATTTTCTGCCAACACACTGCTTCTATTTATATATTTGATTCTCAGAGCAGTCAAGGGTGGTTATTTTCCTGTTACCAATACCCATGAGGGGCTCATTTTTTTTGCCTTTCTGGCTTCTCTGATGTTTCTGTTTTTTTATTTAAAAAATAAAATTCTTATAGTGGGGGTATTCTTATCGCCCCTGATCACCATATTAACTTTAATAGCCGGTTTTATTGATAAACAGACCGGTCAGATATTACCAATTTTAGAAAGCTTCTGGTTCCCCATCCATGTAATATCAGCCTTTATTGGGAATGCGCTTTTTGCGCTGTCTTTTGTTGTAAGTCTGGTATATCTGATTGAAAATTTTAGATTGAAGAAAAAAAAGTTTGATGTGCTGGGAAAGATACTTCCATCCATTACAACTCTTGATACCATAAATTACCTCTGTCTGATTTACGGATTCCCCTTCCTTACGCTGGGGATGATTACAGGAGCAATCTGGGCGCAGCTTGCTATCGGTTCATACTGGAACAACGACCCTAAGGAGATATGGTCGCTTGTAACCTGGTTTTTATATGCTGCACTCTTACACACAAGACTTATTAATGGCTGGAAAGGGAAGAAGATAGCCATCCTTTCAATTCTTGCCTTTCTTTTTCTTGTATTTAGCTTTATTGGAGTTAAATTTCTGTTTAAAGGATATCACGTTTTTGAGCAAAGATGAAGATATGTCTGATTGGATTAAGCCATAAAACTGCACCTGTTGAGGTTAGAGAAAAGATTGCCTTTTCAAGCCCACAAAAGCTTGAAGAGGGGTTAATGTCTCTCAAAAAGATAGATCAGATTAAAGAGGTTATCATACTATCCACCTGTAACAGGGTGGAGATATATCTGGTCATAAATGATAGCTCAGACTGGAAAGAGAGTATTATAGGCTTTTTCTCCCAGTATCAGGGGCTTAAAAGAGAAGAGTTTGAGGGGCATCTTTATTTCAAGGAAGGTGAAGATGCAATAAGACATATTTTCAGAGTTGCCTGTGGACTGGACTCCATGGTGCTTGGAGAGCCCCAGATTACAGGTCAGCTTAAGGAAGCATACGGGATTGCAGCGGCAAAAAACACCACAGGTTTTTATATGAACAAGCTAATGCATACGACCTTTTCGGTGGCAAAAAGGGTAAGAACCGAGACAAAGATAGGTAGTTTTGCCGTATCAATAAGCTTCGCCGCAGTGGAGCTGGCAAAAAAGATATTTGAAAACCTTGAGGGAAAAAAGGCAATGCTAATAGGTGCAGGTGAGATGGCTGAGCTTGCAGCAAGACATCTTATATCAAATGGTGTATCCAAGATAATTGTTGCCAATAGAACTTATGAAAGAGCATGTATACTTGCCAGCGATTTTAATGGTGAGGCATGCAGTTTTGAAGATTTTCCTCAAAAGCTGAAAGAGGTAGATATTGTTATCTCTTCAACAGGGGCGCCCAATTTTATTATTACCGTAGACAAGATAAAGGATGCCATTAAAGCAAGGAAAAATAACCCCATGTTTCTTATTGACATTGCGGTTCCCAGAGACATTGATCCAAAGGTAAATGAGCTTGACAACTGCTATCTTTACGACATTGATGACCTTCAGAATGTGGTGGATGAAAACCTGAAGGAAAGACAGAAGGAAGCTGCAAAAGCTGAAGATATAGTTAACATAGAGGTTATGGAGTTTAAAAACTGGGTTAAATCTCTTGAAGTAAAGCCAGTTATCGTGGAGCTAAGAAAGTCAGTAGAGAAGATAAAGCAGGAGGAGCTTATAGAAGCCAGAAAAAAGTTGGCTCACCTTCAAGAAAAGGATTTTAAAACCATAGAGGCAATGCTTAATGCAGTGGTAAATAAAATACTGCATAAGCCAACATCGTTTCTCAGAGAGGTTACCTCTTCGGAAAATAATCACATATATCTTGATGCGGTAAGGGAGATGTTTGATCTACGTAAAGGAGATAGCAATGAAGAGAACAATTAAAATCGGCACAAGAGGCAGTCAGTTAGCACTCTGGCAGGCAAATCATATAAAATCAGTTCTGGAAGAAAAATATCCCCACTATAATTTTGAACTGGTTAAAATTAAAACTCAGGGAGATAAGATACTGGATGTGGCGCTCTCTAAGGTGGGCGGGAAGGGGCTTTTTGTAAAAGAGCTGGAAGATGCACTACTGGAAGAGAAAGTTGACTTTGCTGTCCACAGCATGAAAGACGTGCCGGTTATACTTCCAGAAGGTTTGCATCTTACGGCTATTACAAAAAGAGAAGACCCGAGAGACTGTTTTGTTTCTAAAAATTATAACAGTATAGTTGATCTACCAAAAAATTCAAAAGTTGGCACCAGTAGCTTAAGAAGACAGTGTCAGTTATTGAACTTCAGGCCTGATCTAAAGATAGAAATTTTAAGAGGTAACGTGGAGACAAGGATCCGAAAAATGGTTGAGGGAAGCTTTGATGCAGTTATCCTTGCCTATGCAGGGTTGAAAAGGCTTAATCTAACTGAGTATGTCAGAGAGGTAATATCGGAAGATATATCTCTACCAGCTATCGGACAGGGGGCGCTTGGTATTGAGTGTAGAAAGGCAGACAATGAGGTTAATCAGTTGCTTTCTGTTTTAAATGATTATAACAGCTCTCAATGCGTTAAGGCAGAAAGGGCTTTTTTGAGGGTGTTAGAGGGAGGCTGTCAGGTGCCCATAGGCGCCTTTGCTCATATCTCTGATAATAGACTTATACTTAAAGGTCTGGTTGGAAGTCTTGGTGGAGAGAGATTAATCAAAGATACTGTATCCGGCCACATAGAAGATGCAGAAGCTCTGGGAGAGGCTCTTGCTCAATCTATTCTTAACAGAGGTGGCAGAGACATATTAAAAGAAGTTTATGGCAGAGAAATATAAAAGTACCATATGAAAAAAGGCTTTGTATATCTGGTAGGTGCAGGTCCTGGAGATCCTCAGCTAATCACCCTTAAAGGTAAAAAATGTCTGGAAGATGCTCAAGTAATCATATATGATTATCTGGCAAACAAGGAGCTTTTATCCTTTGCGGGCAAGGATTGTGAGCTAATTTACGTTGGCAAAAAAAGTAAAAATCATACGGTTGATCAGGATAATATCAATAAAATTATTGTAAAAAAGGCAAGGGAAGGGAAAAAGGTCGTTAGATTAAAGGGTGGAGATCCCTTTATCTTCGGCAGAGGGGGTGAAGAGGCTCTCTTTTTAATGGAAAATAACATTCCCTATGAGATAGTACCGGGAATTACATCAGGAATTGCAGCTGCTTTATATGCTGGTATACCGCTTACCATGAGAGGTATAAACTCAACGCTGGCTTTAGCCACAGGTCATGAGAGTGAGGATAAGGAACTCAGCCTGCTTGATTGGCAGGCGTTGTCAAAGATGGGGACTCTTATATTTTATATGGGAGTAAAAAACCTGCCTTATATTGTTGATAACCTTGTAAAAGCAGGGTTAGATAAAGATACTCCAATAGCACTCGTCAGATGGGCAACCTATCCTGAACAGCAGGTGCTTGAGGGAAACCTTGAAAATATTTGCGGTCTGGTTGAGAAGTTAAGATTTAAAGCACCAGCCATAATTATCATCGGAGAGGTTGTGCGACTGAGAGAAAGATTAAAATGGTTTGAAAACAAACCGCTTTTTGGAAGAAGAATTATTATTACAAGGGCTTCCGAACAGGCAGGAAAATTTAGCCATAAACTTAAAGAGCTTGGAGCAAGAGTTTATGAGATACCTACGATAAAAATTGTCCCCTACAAGAGTTACGAGGGGCTTGATGAAGCTATTAGCCGTATTTCTGAATATAATATTCTCATACTTACAAGCGTTAATGGGGTTAAATATTTTTTTGACAGACTGAAAGAGCTGGGGAAAGATGGAAGGGCTCTTGCAGGTATTAAAATCTGTGCAATCGGTCCAGCAACAGCCCAATCAATAAAAGAAAAATTCTTGAACGTGGACATAATGCCAGAAAAATATGTGGCTGAATCTGTTGTAGAAGCTCTTAATAGGTTTGGCATTGAGGGGAAAAGATTCTTGCTTTGCAGGGCTCTTGTAGCAAGAGATGTAATACCAGATGAGATTAGAAAAAGAGGTGGCTTTATTGATGTTGTCCCTGTGTATGAGACTACAAAAGATGAAGAAAGCAGAGAAAGACTTTTAAAAACCTTAGAAGAAGGTGTTCATTACATAACCTTTACAAGCTCCTCAACGGTATCAAATTTTTTTGAGCTGTTAGGTGAAGAAAAGAGGCTTTTAAAAGATATTAAATTTGCATCCATCGGTCCCGTCACATCAGCCACATTAAGAAAACATGGTTACGAACCACATCTTGAGGCAGAAAAATATACAATTGATGGATTAACAGATGCGATAGTCAAAGATAATGTCGGCGAAAATAATTACGAACATATCTAATGCCACAAATATTGTCAGATTAGATTGAAGCAATTTTCGTGATTTTACCTATCAAATTAACTATACCTTGACTTTAGAGTCGAAAAGGTTATAATATTCAAGCATCGCCCCCGTAGCTCAGTAGGATAGAGCGCAGGATTCCTAATCCTGAGGCCGTGTGTTCGATCCACGCCGGGGGCGTAATCATAGTTTTCTACAAAATAACCTTATGTTGACCTTTTATAAATCACAAATACTCTTTAATTTAATTTCCTATTCCTGTATAATTTTTTCTAAAAAAAAGGAGGTAGGTTTCTTTTT
>JBEQAF010000107.1:0-5520 GCA_041640455.1 bacterium | reverse complement strand
ATAAGCCCCTTCTCCTCATTTATATCAAGCTGAGGATCCACATTGGCATAAGCATAACCCTTATCACCCATATAATCGCCAATCAATACTATATCTTCTCTAAGATTTGCCCTCTTAAAAACCTCTTTTGGCTTCTGCTTTAATTTTTTGAAAATCTCATCAGCATAGGGACTGGCATCTCCTTCTATATTAATATTATCAACCGTGTATTTTTTCCCTTCTTTTAGATCTATCTCCACTATAAGCCCATCTTTATCCTCATTAAGATAAACTTTGTGTCCTATCACCTTAGCCTCAATATATCCTTCATTTCCGTAAAACTCCTTAATCCTCTCAAAATCATCTTTCAGCTCTTCTGCCTTATACACACCACTGCCGGTAAGCCAAGAAAGAAACCACTTCTCCTTCGTCTCCATCTCTTTTTTTACTTTCTTTTCCGGAATCCCCTGAGCACCCTTTATAATAATCTTTGATATCTTAATCTTCTCACCCTCTTCAATATTAAAAACCAGCTGAAAATCACCTGGCTTATCCTTTATTCCTTCCACTCGGTGAGATACTTTTACAAAATAATATCCCTTATCCTGGTATAGCTTTTTTATCTTTTCGAGATCAGAAAACACCTTACGCTCATCATAAAAGCTATATCTTTTGGTGGATATCTGGGTTCTAAGATCATCTTCGGAAATGGCATCTATTCCCTTAAAAACAATCTCCTTAATATAGGTTTTTTCTTTCAGTGAAAATTTAAGAAAATAATTACCATCTTTCTCCACCTCTTCGGCAAGCACATCATAAAAAAAGCCCATGCTATAAATCTTTTTTATATCCTGTGCAATCTTTTCGGCATCAAAGGGCTCTCCTGCCTTTGAGGATATTCTGTTTAAAATTGCCTGATTCTGAATAATCTTATTACCTTCGATAATAATACCTTTAACTATCTTTTCTTCAGCCTGCGAGAAGGTTGCCATAAAAACAATTATCATAATTAAGGCTACTTTCTTCATATCTCTCTTAAAACCCCATCATCAATTTTACAGACTCTTTTCATCATCTTTGCAATCTCCTCGTTATGGGTTACCATTATAAGGGCAGTCTTGTTCTGTTCGTTCAGTTCCAGAAAAAGCTCTGCTATCAGAAAGGCATTTTTTTTATCCAGATTACCCGTCGGCTCATCTGCCAGTATTATTTTAGGCTCTCCTATAAAGGCTCTTATGAGTGCAACTTTCTGCTGTTCACCACCAGATAACTGCCCTGGTTTATGATACAATCGGTTTACAAGCTTTACCTTTTCAAAAAGCTTAACGGCTCTCTCCTTAGCCTCGTCGGTATTTACTCCTCTAATTATTAGCGGCATCATGGCATTTTCAAGGGCATTAAACTCTGGAAGCAAGTAATGCATCTGAAAAATAAAACCAATATTATTATTTCTGAAATCAGCCAGCTCTTTATCGGGAAGTCCCTTTAGAGACCTACCAAAGTATGTAACCGATCCTTCCGTTGGCTTATCGAGAAGACCGATTATGTGTAGAAAAGTAGTTTTGCCAGAACCGGAAGCACCTACTATGGACACAGACTCACCTTTATTGATAATAAAATCTATGCCTTTCAAAACATTCAGAATCTCACCAGAAGGTGCCCTGAAATCCTTTTTAAGACCCACTGTTTCTAAAATCTTTTCTTCCATGAAGCTCCATTTCTATTCATATCTTAATATTTCCGCAGGATCCATAGCTGACGCCTTTTTTGCAGGATACAACGTGGCAAAATAACATATAAGGAATGAAAACAGACAGATGAGAGACACATCCAGAACTTCCACATTGGACGGAAATCTGTCCATAAAATATACATCTCTGGCAAGAAGCTCCACCTTAAAAACCCTTTCAAGAAAAATTACTATAGGATGAAGGTTAAGCGAGATTACTATACCCAGCACAGCTCCGGTAAGCGTTCCTACCGTTCCGATAATAATACCCTGAAGTTTAAAAATCTTTCCGATGCTTTTGTTTGTGGCGCCCATAGATTTTAATATGGCAATATCCTTATTTTTCTCCATCACAAGCATAATCAGGGTGGTAATAATATTAAATGCCGCAACAAGTATAATCAAAAGAAGTATTATAAAGAGAGCTGTCTTTTCAAGTCTCAGCGCAGAGAATAGATTTTTGTTCATTTCTTTCCAGTCTCTGGTCTTAAAAGGAAGGCTTAGCCTGCCCTGTATCTCTTGAGCAATCAGATCGGATTTGAATATATCCTTAACCTTCACCTCAATACCTGTAACTTTGTCATCCAGTTTGAAAATCTTCTGGGAAGTTTCAAGGCTCACATAAGCCATAGTGGCATCATAATCAAACATTCCAGTCTCAAAAATGCCTGACACCTCAAACTCTATTACCCTTGGAATCACACCCATGGGTGTAATATCGCCCAAAGGTATGATAAGATTTACCACATCTCCCGAAACCAGTCCGAGGCTTCTTGCCAGTTCTCTGCCAATAATAATTTTTGGAAATTTTCCTTTTATATTCAGGTCCGAAAGCTTACCTTTCTTCATATTATCAGCAAGATTGCTTACCCTGCCCTGAAGCTCAGGGTCTATACCTTTAAGCACCACACCTATACTTCTCTCTTTAGAAGAAAGCATTACCTGAGATATGGTAAAAGGCGTTGCCTCAACCACACCTTTTATTTCTTTTACTGTTTTAAGAACATCCCTGTATTTTTCAAAAGGTCCTTCATAATTCATCACAATAACATGGGCGTTTGCTCCCAGAATCTTATCTCTTAGAGATTTCTGAAAGCCTGACATTACAGAAAGCACCACAATCAAAGCCATCACGCCCAATATCACTCCAAGGATGGATATCAGAGTAATCAGTGATATAAAGGTCTGTTTGCGCTTTGCCTTCAGATATCTCAAAGCCACATATAGCTCAAAGGGAACTTTCATTATCATCCTGCTTTTTCCGGTTTTAATAGTGGAAAAAATATCACGTCTCTGATAGATGAGCTGTTTGTAAAGAGCATAGCAAGCCTGTCTATGCCTATACCCTCTCCTGCCGTAGGCGGCAGTCCATATTCGAGAGCCCTGATATAGTCATAGTCTATATCTCCAGCCTCCTCATCGCCCTTTTCTTTGTCTTCCATCTGTTTTAAAAATCTGTTTTTCTGATCTATGGGGTCGTTCAGCTCAGAGAAGGCATTGGCAATCTCCCTTCCTGCTATGTAAAGCTCAAAGCGATCTGTAATCTCCGGATTTTTCTCATTTCTTCTTGCAAGCGGGGAGACCTCTACAGGAAATGCTGTTATAAAGGTTGGATTTATAAGCTTATCCTCTACGGTCTTTTCAAATATCTCGGTAATAATCTTACCCGGACCTTCAAAGCCCTTTAGCTGAATATCCAGCTTTTTAGCGAGATTTTTCAAGCTGTCCAGATCCTTAAAGTTTTCTATCTCAACCCCACCAAGCTCTCTCATGGCATCAACCATGGTGATCTTTCTAAAAGGTGGAGTAAAATCAATCTCCATATCTTCATATCTGATCTTGTAACTACCACATAGTTCCAGAGCGAGGTGAGAGATAAGCTCTTCTGTCAGATACATCAAGTCTTCATAGGTTGCATAGGCTTGATAAAACTCAATCATGGTAAATTCTGGATTATGTTTAGTTGATATCCCCTCGTTTCTGAAATTTCTATTAATCTCATAAACCCTTTCAAACCCCCCTGCAACAAGTCTTTTTAGATGCAGTTCGGGCGCAATCCTCAAATAAAGCTCAATATCCAGCGCATTGTGATGAGTTTTAAAAGGTTTGGCAGTAGCTCCACCAACCAGATGATGCATCATGGGCGTCTCTACCTCATAAAAACCTCTATCATCAAAAAACTTTCTTATAAGCTTTATCATTCTAATGCGCTTTACAAATGTCTCTTTCACCTCATCATTAACAATAAGATCCAGATATCTCTGTCTGTATCTTGCCTCCACATCGGTAAGCCCATGCCATTTTTCAGGGAGAGGTCTCAAAGATTTAGTAAGCAGTTTAAAATCTGTAACATTTATGGTTAGTTCACCTGTTTTTGTTTTAAAAGGGTTTCCCACAACGCCGATAATATCTCCCACATCTATGAGGTCTGTAAAAAATTCATACTTTTCATTCAACGTCCGTTTCTGAAAAAACAGCTGAATCTTACCCTTTCCATCTTTCAGATGGGCAAAACATGATTTGCCAAAATTTCTTAACCCCATAATTCTGCCAGCTAAGGCATATTTAGGTATACTCTCCTGGTTTTCAAAAAAATCATGATCTTTTTCAAGATACAGGCTTTTTATATCCTCAGAGCTTGAACTGGGTTTAAAATCGTTCGGGAAAGGGTTAATCCCCGCTGAAATAATTTTATTAAGCTTTTCTCGCTTTGCCTGAATTAACACATTATCTTCCATTGTGAACTCCTACTTTATGAGATTTCCGATCCTTGAGAATCTTATTTTTTTATCAAGCCTGTAAAAAGGATAGCTGTTCTGGCTATCAAATGACCAGTATATTATGAAGGCTTTTCCTTTCAGATTTTCAATAGGCACAAACCCCCAGAATCTGCTATCAAGGCTTGAATCTCTGTTGTCGCCCAACACAAACAGGCTATCCTTTGGCACCTTTACGGGACCGTAATTATCTCTCGGATTAAGCTCTTTTGGGAGGATGGCATCATCTCTGAAAACAGCCTGCTCAATCACAAGCGGCTCTCCATTCACAAAAAGTTTTTTATCCTTAATAAGCACTTCATCGCCCTCTATGCCAACCACCCTTTTAATAAAATCCTTATCTGGATCAACGGGATATTTAAAGACCACAATATCACCTCTGTCAGGTTTGTTAAAGGCAAAGATGCGTTTTTTTATAAATGGCACCTTATATCCGTAGTAGAACTTAGTTACGAGAAGATAATCACCTACGAGCAGTGTGGGCTCCATAGAGCCTGAAGGTATCTTAAAAGCCTGTACAACAAAGGCTCTTATAAGAAGCGCAAAAAACAGTGCCACAAGAATGGATTCTATGCTTTCTCTTAGCTTGCTTTTCTTATTCTGCCCGGACTCTTCGTTTTTCAAAGTTATTTCCAAACCCTACCTCCTAACCTTCAACCTTTAACATGGCAAGAAAGGCTTCCTGTGGAATTTCCACATTTCCAACCTGCTTCATCCTCTTTTTTCCTTCCTTCTGTTTCTCCAGAAGCTTTCTTTTTCTTGTAATATCACCGCCATAACATTTGGCAAGCACATTCTTTCTGAGGGGACTGATACCCTCTCTGGCAATAATCTTATTTCCGATAGCAGCCTGAATAACCACTTCAAAAAGCTGTCTCGGGATGAGCTGTTTTAGTTTCGAAACCAGCTCTCTACCCCTATAATAAGCCTTTTCCCGATGTACAATAATTGAAAGAGCATCTACAGCCTCTCCGTTAACAAGGATATTTAGCTAAATAAGTTCAGATTCCTTATAATCAAGAAAATCATAATCAA
>JBEQAF010000106.1:0-5684 GCA_041640455.1 bacterium | reverse complement strand
GCATTACTGATGATTTTCTTGTAAGGATTTGTATGTTTGTTGTATCATATTTTATGCGAGGCGCCCGTAGCTCAGTTGGATAGAGCGTCGGACTACGAATCCGCAGGTTGGAGGTTCGAATCCTCTCGGGCGCGTTTTTTCTTAACTCTACCATGGAAGAGGTTAAAAAGATTATTGATTCATTGTCTGATCCCTTACCTGCTATAAGAACATCGGCTGTTCAGGAGGCAGGGAAAATGAAACTTAAAGAAGCCTTTGGCAAGCTGACAGAGCTTCTTGAAAAGGATGAAAGTCCGCTTGTTAGGGATAATGCTGCCTTTGCCTTAGGAGAGCTCGGTGATAACAGGGCTGTGCCTTATCTTATAAAGGCGCTGAGGGACAGCGATGAATGGGTCAGAAAATCTGCAGCAAAAGCGCTCGGGATTTTAAAAAGCAAAGAGTCCTTTGATGCGCTATGCCAGTGCCTTAACGACCAGTCTCCTACCGTTAGAAGAACCGTTGCCCGTGCACTGGCTCAGATAGGCGATAAAAGGGCTATTGGGCTAATTAAACCTTTACTAAATGATGAAAATGTGCTGGTCAAAAAATACGCCCGAGATGCACTAAATATTTTAGAAAAATGATAAAAGTAGCTATAATAGGTGCCGGACCTGCAGGACTTTCCTGCGCACTCCATTTTGCCAGATCATCAAAAAATTTTATAGTTCATCTTTATGACAAAACAAAGATAGGTGAAAACATAATTTGCGGGGAAGGACTGTTTAAACCTCTTCCTTTTGATCTGCCTGATCTTATGAAGGTTTCAAAGTTTATCATAAAGGATTATCAGATTTACGAGATAAACCTCCCGGAAAGCAGTAATTTTGCCACCTTTAGTCGTAAGAGATGGCAGATTGGTCTTGCTGAGCAGTGTGAGAAGATGGGTGTTAAAATCTTTGAAAATTTCAAAATTGATAGAAATAAGCTCCCGGATCTGCAAAAAGAGTATGATTATGTTTTTGATGGCTCAGGAGTATATGGAGTCAGCCATGATCTTTTACCAGAAAAGGAGCTAAATAAATATAGAAAAAATCTTGTGCCAGCTGTTCAGATGGAGCTTGAAGGAGATTTTTCTAAATTTGATGGACAGCTTTTAGTGCAAATTTTTAACAATCCTCCTGGATACTTCTGGTTTTTTCCGAGAAAAAGAGATAATAAAATCACCATAGCAAACGCAGGACTTGGAAGGCTGGTTAAGAAAAAAAGAGTTAGTTCTAATCTAAAGGTTGAGCTCGATCATATTGTATCAAATCTATTAAATGATTATAATATTTTATCTTCAAAGGTATCTGTCATCCCCACCAGAAGGATTAAGAGCTATTTGGTAACAAATGTTATTATTTTAGGCGATGCGCTCGGGCTATGTTCCCCTCTTCATGGAGGCGGAATTGATACGGCAGTTTTTTCTGGCTTTTATGCGGCAGAAGCAGTTTTAAAGGGGAATTTCAAAATTTATGAAGATTATCTTGCAGGGCTTGATAAAAGGTTTTTTTTGGAGCGAATTATATTAAGACTATGGGAGAAGCGAGGCTCTGCTTTGGTTTTAAATAGGTTAAAAAATAAGGGGCTTTTATCGAAGGATGCGGGCATAATCCTTTCGGAAGACTGGCTAAAAAGGGCATTAAAAAAGATAATACTATAATTATGAACGAGAAAAATGGCTATTTTACAAACAATCTACCCATAAAGAAAGAGGTATGGGATAGACTAAAGCTCTGGCAGATATCAGGTTACAGAGGAAGATATTTTTATCTACTATTTCATGAAAGACTGAAGAAAGGCTTTAAACTTTCTGAGGAGATTACTCCCTCTTTTCTTCATATCTACAGTACATTAAACTTTATCCTGAGATTTATTATAAAAACATTTCTTGAGAGCACTCTTAAAGTATATACTGACAATCTTATTAATCAGAAATATTTTACTGAGGCTTTAAAAAGATTTGTTTATTTTTATCCGCCACAAAATTATTCTGAAGGTTTTAGCTATGAAAGGTTTTTCAGAGAAAATTTAAGCTCCCATACAAAAAAATCCATTCTTTATGATCTAATTTTACTAAAGATTTCAGCTGAAAATCCTGCAATCTTTGATTTCAGGGAGATTGCTATAGACGACCGTCTGTTTGAGCAGAGGGATTTTAGATTCTTTATAGATTATCTTGAAAAAGACCTGTTTAGCCAAAGATCCGGTCTTTTTGGGGATAATCTGTTTAATATTCTTCGTGAGCCCATAAAAAAGGCACCTCGTTCACTTTACGAACAGCTCGTCTATATTAAAGAAAGATGGCGTTTTATAATCCCGGAAGAGATCCTTCTGGAGCTTGAGAGGGTATTTGATATTATAAAGGAATATGATACCAGAAGAGCTCCTGGAAAGGCTTCTATCGCCGAGCTAAGTTTTAATCCAGAAGATCATCTTTATGAGCCTGAAAGATTCACTCCCGACACAGACTGGATGCCTAAGGTGGTTATAATAGCTAAGCTTGCTTTTGTCTGGCTCCATCAGCTATCAAAAAAATACAATAAAGTTATAAAAAGACTCGATGAGATACCAGATGAAGAGCTTGAACTCTTGAAAAACTGGGGATTCAACGCTATCTGGCTTATTGGCATATGGGAAAGATCACCTGCGTCAAGGAAGATTAAGCATATTATGGGAAACATCGATGCACACTCATCGGCATACTCGCTTTACGACTATGTGGTATCTGAAGAGCTTGGTGGTGATGAGGCATTTTTTAACCTGAAAGAGAGGGCTTTTCAAAAAGGGATCAGGCTGGGAAGCGATATGGTTCCGAACCATACGGGGATCTTTTCAAAATGGACACAGGAGCATCCAGACTGGTTCATACAGCTATTCCATTCACCTTTTCCGAAATATACATTTACTAAATATAATCTTTCTTTTTCTGATCATGTGGAGATATATATTGAAGACGGCTATTATGACAGATCGGATGCGGCTGTTGTGTTTAAATATGTGGATAAAAGGGACGGAAAGATTAGATATATCTATCATGGCAATGATGGAACATCTACACCCTGGAATGATACAGCTCAGCTAAACTATCTGCTACCTGAGGTAAGAGAGGCGGTTATTCAGACTATTCTACATGTGGCAAGAAAAACACCTATTATAAGATTTGATGCGGCAATGACGCTTACAAAACGGCATTATCAGCGTCTCTGGTTTCCCTTCCCTGGACAGGGCGGATCTATCCCTTCAAGGGCGGAACATGGTATGTCTAAGGCAGACTTTGACAAAGCCATGCCAGAAGAGTTCTGGAGAGAGGTGGTTAATCGTGTTGCTAAAGAGGCTCCAGATACACTACTTCTTGCTGAGGCATTCTGGCTACTTGAAGGCTACTTTGTCAGATCTCTTGGCATGCATAGAGTTTACAACAGTGCATTTATGAATATGCTTAAAGCGGAAGAAAATGGAAAATACAGGCAGATTGTAAAAAATATTCTACATTTCAATCCTGAGATACTGAAAAGATTTGTAAATTTTATGAGTAATCCTGATGAACAGACTGCTATTGAGCAGTTTGGAGAGGGTGGAAAATATCTGGGCGTTTGTGTTCTTTTATCCACCATGCCTGGACTTCCTATGTTTGCCCATGGACAGATAGAGGGGTTCAAAGAAAAGTATGGCATGGAGTATCACAGACCATGCTGGGATGAGCAACCAAACCAGTATCTTATTGAGCAACACAAAAGATTTATCTTTCCGCTTTTAAAGAAACGATATCTTTTCAGTGAGGCAAAGGATTTTTATTTCTTTGATTTTATTACCAGCCATGGAGTAGACGAGGATGTTTTTGCCTATACAAACGCTGCTGGTGACGAAAAGACAGTATTAGTATATAACAACAGATATAAGGCAACCAGTGGTTATATTAACTATTCCTGTGAAAAGATGGTTAAAAACCCTGATGGCAGCCAGAGCCATATTAAAAAAAGTATTTTTGATGCCATGAGGCTAAAAAAAGAAGATGATATTTTTTATCTTTTTAGAGATCATAGAACCAATCTCAATCTTCTGGTTAATCCAGAGGATCTGTTAAAAGAAGGACTATATTTTGAGCTTGGAGCCTATGAGTTTCACCTGCTCTTGGATATGAAAGAGCTCAGAGATGATGAAGATAAAAATATTTCAAAAATTTATGAAAGATATAAAAACAAATTTTTTGAAGACTTTGAAGAGCTTTATTTAAAAACCCGATATGAAAAGCTCTTAAACGCCTTTGAAATTATATATCATAATAGATTAGAGGATAAAGAAGGGCTTATTCAGAAAATATCTGATTTTTATATGCTTCTGGGGAAGAAAAGAGATTTTCAAATCTCTGAAGAGTTTTTAGAAGATATCTACTCCCATATTTCCATCCCGGAAATTGAAACTTCAGGACTTTTGAATCTTACTATACTGGATAAGATTCTTAAATATCAGCAGATTGAGCTTTTTGACAGCTTAAAATCCCTTAAGCTTGACAGATTAATTGAGAAGCAAGAAGCATTGGGACTTAGCTATCTGGTATTAAAAAAGCTAAAAGAAATGCATATTTCAAAAGATCTTTTAACACAGCTTTTTGAAGATGATCACATAAAAAAATTTCTTAATATAAATTTTTATCAGCAGGTGCTTTATTTCAATAAGGAGCGATTTGAAGAGCTTGTAACGTGCTTCTTTATTCTGGATGAATCCAGATTCCTTTCGATAAAGGATATAGACGGGCTTTTTGAACTGGCGAAAGAAGCAAACTATTCGGTAGAAAAGTTTCTAACCAGCCTCAGCTCTGAGGAAAGAAAAGAAGCGGAATCTTAACACCCGTATCTCCCGTATCGGATCTGGGAAATCTTATGGACTTCACAAGATTGAGAATTTTATCTAAAAACTCCTGATTTTTTATGGTACTTTCTGCAATCTCTGCTTTAGAAACCTCTCCTTCTTCGGTTATAACAAAAAATACCACTACCTTACCTTCAAGACCGGGGTCCCTTTTTCTGGCATCGATAAATAAAAACTCAAAACCCTTTCTGTATCTGGATATGACAGATAATATTTCATTTTCGGGTCTTTTACCCTTCAGCACCCTGATATCAGACTCTTTCTGAACAACAGCCTGAATCTGTTTCCCAGCTGAAAGCTCTGCCTTTACCTCCTTCTTTTCCGGTCCCTTGTATATGGATTCTGCTTTTACAGTTTCGTAGTTCTGGGAGATAACCTGCTCAATCTTTTTTGCCCTATCAGAGGTCTCATCGGAGCCCTTGATGGGAACTGTATCAAGTGTCTCATCAATCTTGCTGAACAGGCTTTTTTCTTTCTGGATAATGACGGTCTTAGCACCCTCTTTTACTCCAAGAACACCCTCTTTATGTATGGCAGGACCTTCAAAAAAGGTTCCTTCTGCAGATTTAGCCTGTCTAACTTCCTCTTTTATAGTCTTAGCCTTTAGACTTTCACCAGCCTTTGTCTCTTTTGTACTTTCCTTTTTTATCTCCTGCTTTTCAATAACCCTATAATCGATCTCCATTTCCTGAACCTTTTGATCTACCAGAGCGGATTGTTTGATCGGCTTTGCACTGATAACTGCAAAAATCATAAAGCTATAAAGTAGCGCCGATATAACAAGAACAAGAGAT
>JBEQAF010000105.1:0-5744 GCA_041640455.1 bacterium | reverse complement strand
AATTAAAGAAAATATTGCAAACTTTAGTATTCTGTTATTCATTACTATTCAGCCTGTTTTAAGATTTGCCTATGCTGCATATGCCGACTTTTATCTTCTCTTTTTTGCAACCGCATCTTTTTTATTGATAAAGCGTTGGTATGAAAAGGGAAATAGGTTAAATTTTTTGCTCTCAGCAGTTTCCTGTGGTCTGGGGCTAACCACAAAATATAATATGCTTGTAATGGCACTGGTATTCTATTTTATGGTTATCTGGTTAGCTTACGAGAAATTTAAATCAGCAAAAAAAATGATTTACTATAGCAGCTTGTATGCGTCTATTTCTTTGATTCTTTTTGTGCCTCAAATGCTTAAAAACTATCTGTTAACAGGTAATCCCATTTATCCGCTTATGGGAAGTATTTTCAGATCAACCAATGATTTTGCCTTTGAAAATGTTTCTCACTTTGCATTTAGAAAATATTTTTACAATGAAAATATTTTTCAAATTTTACTTACACCATTGATGGTATTTTTTTATGGGAGAGAGAATAACATTCAGTTTTTTGATGGTGTATTAAACCCTTTTTTTGTAATTTTTCCAATTTTTGCCGTTTTCACAATAAAAAAGAGGGAATACACTATATACTTTTTAGCAGGATGGCTTTATAACTTAATTGTGCTTTTTTTAGAGCCTGTATCTGCGAGATTTTTATTGCCATCAGTTCCTTTATTTACTATTGTCGCTGCCCATGGACTTTCTAAACTAAAGCTTTCTGAAAAAAAACTTTTTTTAATTTTTCTACCCTTTATAATTTTTAACCTGTATTTTGGAGGCAAACATCTAACCGATAAAGATAAATGGCAGTATCTTTTAGGTAGAATGTCAAAAGATGAGTTTCTTGAGAGAAAATGCCCTGATTATAAAAGCATTAGATTTATAAATGAAAACACGCCTGAGAATTCAAAGATATTGCATCTTTTTTCTGGACAAAGAACATTTTATCTTCAAAGGGATTTTATCTATGACAGCTTTAATGATGGGAGGCTTTTTAAAAGAATTTTCGGAGGCATCAAAGATGAAACTGAGCTATGCCAAAAATTTAAACAAATGTCGGTCACCCATCTTTTCATAAGAAAAGACCTATTTAAAACATTTGTAAATGAAAATTTTAGCTCTAAGGAGATCGAGATCATAAATAATTTTTTTAGAAAGAAAGGAGAGATTATTTTCGCAGATAATTTTTTTCTTGTTTTTAAAATAAACTATGATTAAATTTTAATTACTATGAAAGAAGTTATTAAACTTACAATAAAAAGTGTAATAAAAGACAGAATCTTTATAGTGATTTTGTGTGGGCTGCTGATTTATGTTGCAGTTCCTGTATTTGGAATGCTATCTATTAAGAATGTCCTAGAGATATCTTTAACCCTCTCTCTTTCATTAAATTCATTTATTCTGCTACTGCTCTCAATATTGGGGGGCGTTTCAACTATCTGGAGAGATATAGAAAAGAAACAGATATATACTCTGCTCTCAACACCAATAAGTAGAACTAACTATTTTTTAGGTAGATTTACAGGCTTTTCAATCATCATGTTTTTTGTAAGTTTAATAAATTTGTTGATAACCCTTTTAATTTACTTTATTACAATTAAATATGCAGTTACAGAAACAAAACTCTCGTTATTAAATCTCACATGGGCTTTTCTGCTATCTTTTCTGAAATTTGTCCTGCTTCTTGGATTCTGTTTTTTCTTTTCAACCTTTTCCACCTCATTTTTTCTTCCATTTTTTGCTACTATTGCAATATACCTATTAGGAAATGCTTCGCAAGGTATTTATGACGCTATCTTTCTTGCTAAAGAGATTGACTACCCTGAGTATTTTAAGTTTATAATCAGGCTGCTTTATTTTATA
The DNA here is from genome assembly GCA_041640455.1 of bacterium. Taxonomy (GTDB): domain Bacteria; phylum CALINM01; class CALINM01; order CALINM01; family CALINM01; genus JAOAGA01. The sequence goes on along the minus strand of JBEQAF010000105.1, from coordinate 3,844 downwards.
TTACCTAACTTCTCATCTTTTGATCTCACTGTTTATGTATCCTATGGTATAGAGCTGGAGATGAAAAGACTCGTTTATACAGTTAGCTACTTTGCAGTTTATTTTTCAATAATTCTTTCATCTTCAATAATAATTTTTAATAAAAAAAATCTACAATGAAAAAACTTTATTTTTTGTTTTTTTCATCATTAATAATTTATTGTATGTATTTCCCAGTATACAAAGGATTTCAGCAAAAAACTCCATCCATGGAGAAACTGGGCTACTATCCTGATAGTCCTCTTTTCAGAGCCTTTTTAGGGGAGTTTAGATGGCTCTCAGGATATCTGGTAACCTTTAATGCAATGACTTACTATGGTGGTAAAATGATAGCGCTTAAACGTGGCGAAACCGAGGACATAGAATATCAAAACCTCTTTAAAGTGCTTAAAGGCTCAGCAATGACAAATCCCTATCTTGAAGATACTTACAATTTGATTGAAGCCATCTTTCCATGGGAAAAAGGGATGATAAAAGAAACTAATGAAATACTGGAATACATCAGTAAATATAGACACTGGGACTATAGATTACCACTTTATTTAGGATTTAATTATGCAATGTTTTTAAAGAATTATGAAAGGGCAGCCCTGTATTTTCAAGAAGCGGCTAAAAAATCTGGAAACTATCTTTTTGCTTCCATTTCAGCCAAATATCTTGCAGAGGTAGGTGAGGAAGATTTTGCAATAAGTTTTCTTGAGGAGATGTACAATGAGGCAAAAGATGAAGGATTGAAAAGACACTATCTTGTAAGAATTGAAACACTAAAAATTTTAAAAGAATTAAATAGGTCTATCCAATTTTTTGAAAGTAGATTTAATAGAAAACCTACCACTCTTAATGATCTTGTTTCCGCAGGTATTTTAAGAAAGATCCCTCCACATCCACGAGGCGGATACTTTTTTATTGACAAGAATGGAAAGGCAAAGAGCTCAAAGTAAAGAGGAGTGAAAATATGAGCGAGATGTTAAAGATAGAAGACCTGAAGAAAAGTTTTAAGGTTAAAGGTGGCATAAAAGAGGTGCTGAAAGGGATCAATCTCTTAGTTGAAAAAGGAGAGATTTATGGCTTTTTAGGTCCCAATGGCGCAGGAAAGAGTACTACAATAAAGATAATCATGGGTTTTATAAAAAAGGATGGGGGAGATGTTTTTATAAAAGGAAGAAACCATGAGGAGAGAGATGCAAAAAGTTTCATAGGTTTCATGCCCGAGCATCCCTACTATCCAGATACTCTTACAGCCCTCGAATATCTTGATTTTGTTTGCAATATTTATAAAGTTAGATCGGCAGACCTTGATAAACTGCTGTCTGAGTTTGAGTTAATTGAATCAAAAAGAAAGCTTATTAGAAACTTTAGCAAAGGTATGATTCAGAGACTGGGTTTTATAAGCGCCCTTATTCATGATCCAGATATTTATATTCTTGATGAGCCTATGAGCGGACTTGATCCAGTGGGCAGATACCTTTTCAAGGAAAAGATGCTGGAGCTTAAGAGCAGAGGAAAGAGCATATTTTTCAGCAGTCATATCATTCCTGATATAGAAGAGATATGCGATCGTGTGGGTTTTATCAAAGATGGAAAGATTGTTAAGGAGCTGAAAAGAAGTGAGTTTAAGCATTTCTTCACAGAGGCTTTTAATCTCGCAATTAAAGGACCTATAGAAAAACTAAAAGGGCAATATAGCTATACTCCCATCGAAGAAAATATGGCTCTTTTGGTTATACCTAAAAACGAGATATATCTGACTATGGAAAGGCTAAAAGATATGGGTTTGGAGATTGTAGATATTGAACCTATTAAGAAGGATCTTGAGAAACTCTTTGTTGAGCTTTTTGGAGATAGGTTAAATTCTTAAATATTTCAGAAAAAGCTCAGCTGTTGCCATTGCATCTCCGCTCGCCCTGTGTCTGGCGGGATTGTTAATATTGAAGGTGGACATAAGAAAATCAAGGTTATATCTGCCCAGTTCGGGATATTTTTGTCTTGCCAGCTTAACGGTGCAGATCTTCTCATTCTGAAAAATAAAATTTTTAATAGCTTTTTCAAGCTCGAATTTTAAATAAGAGAAGTCAAAACTTACATTATGGGCAACAATAATTCCGTCATCGATGAAACTGACTATCTCCTCAGCAACCTGCTCAAATACAGGTGCATCTTTAAGCATGTGGTTTTTGATACCTGTGAGGTTTGTGATAAACCAGCTTATCCGTTCTTTTGGATTAATCAGCGAATGGAAATAATCAACAGGCTCCCCTTTAAAAATTTTAACCATAGCTATCTCAATAATTCTGCCCTGTGGCAGCTTCTTTCCATTTGTTTCAATATCAGTAACAATGTATATCTTTTCACTGTCTGTAAACACTCAGTATCCTTTCGATAATGTTTGTTGTACTTTTTCCTTCCACAAAGGGGATGTTTAGAACCTTTCCACCATAGGACTCCACAATATCTTTTCCCACAATATTATTAATGTCCCAGTCTCCGCCCTTAACCAGAATGTGGGGTTTAACCCTTTTTATCAGCTCATAGGGGGTATCTTCATCAAATATGACAACATAATCTATCATCTCAAGGGCTGACAATATAAAAGCCCGCTCATCCTGAGGGAGTATAGGTCTTTTTTCACCTTTAATACTTTTTATGGAGCGGTCGCTGTTAACGCCAATCACCAGTATGTCTCCGAGCTCTTTTGCCTTTTTAAGATAGCTTACATGCCCCTTATGAAGTATATCAAAGCAGCCATTGGTAAAGACAATCTTTTTACCTTCAGATCTGAGTTTTTCAGCCTTAATTTCAATCTCATCAAAGGATAAAATCTTATCCTGCATATGTATCCTCCAAAAAAGCCTATCTGTATTATCTAACCAAAATCTAAAAATATCAAGGTATTACTTATTTTTTTTCCAATCGGCACTTGATTGACATATTTAACAGTCTGGAATGGGTTAAGTAATATAATTTAGCAGATTTAAGCAAGTTCTACATGATGACGACATTTGGGTGACTGAATGCCCTGTCTTTGTATAAAACGCTCATAGACTGTTCCTCCATCCTTTAAGTGGTCTCACCTTCCTCTGCCAGGAGAAACTCAGTTTCTTCATTATACCAAGTATTCTGTGGAAAGCCTCTTTCCTGCTTATAGTTTCCTTTGCATCCTTCCATTCACCTCCTTTTACTTCAATAAAATCAAAAAACTGGTTAATATGTCTATACCTATCTGGTAAATGGTTTTTAACCATGTTGTCGATCTTCGCAAACTGGTATATAATTAACTAAAAGTAAAAGGAAAAAAGTAGTAGCTGTCGAAAATGGCTTCCGCTGCGGAAGCTTCTGGCAAAATCTTTCCTTAACCTTCTCCTCTCGCCTCTTAAAACTTACAACTCACCTCTTACCTATCAAGACTCTTTATTCATAATGCTTAAAAGCTAAATAACTTAAGTATGGGGCTATGACTTTTTAGATTAAGATTTCAGGTTTTCTGAAAGTAGCTGTATAATAGAAGAGTGTAAAGCAGGTGAGGAGGGTATAACCAGGATGAAAAAGAAGCTACCAATAGGCATAAGCACATTAAGCAAGATAGTTAAAGAAGGCTACATATATGTAGATAAGACTCCGTATATAGTTGAGCTTGTAGAGAGAGGGGTTTATTATTTTCTAAGCAGACCGAGGAGATTTGGCAAGTCATTATTTTTAGACACATTAAAAGAGGCATTTGAGGGTAATAGAGAGCTATTTAAGGGCTTATACATTTATGACAGATGGGACTGGGATACAAGATATCCAGTCATACACATAAGCTTTG
>JBEQAF010000104.1:0-5815 GCA_041640455.1 bacterium | reverse complement strand
ATATTCTTAAGATTGAAAAGATGATAGAAAATAAGAAAGACAGATATCTTGACCTCGGTAGAATGGTGGTTGTTAAAACATGGGATAATATGTCATGCGCCTATGTGTTAGAGATTCAGGATGTGGTAGAGATTGGTTATAGATTTTCTACCTTTTAGCTTTACGGGAAAAAACAAAAGGGGATAAAGATGAAAAAGCCGATTTTATATTCAATATTAATCTCCCTGTTGCTTATTGGAGGTGCTTACTATTACTTTTTTATGATGGAGCCCATAGAGGAGTTGAATGTTCCACCAGCAAGGGTAAAGCTCCCCATGCCTCAACAGGCAGTTCAAGAGGCAAAAAAAGAAGAAGTAAAGAAGGAAGAGCCCAAAAAGGAAGTGAAAAAAGAAGAGAAAAAGGAAGAGAAGAAGATAGAAACAAAAGAGATTCAAAAACCAGAAAAAAAGGTTGAAGCGAAGGCTGAAGCAAAGCCTGAAATAAAGAAGGAATCAAAAGAAGCTATTGCTCCTGAAAAAAAAGAAGAAAAGAAGCCCCGTTACTTTATCATAGAGGCTAAGTATATGACAGCTGAAGAGGCAGAGGGTGTTAAAAATGAGCTTTTAGGTCTCGGATACCATACAGCAAAGGTTGTTAAAAAAGGCTCTTCGAGCTTTGTAATTTTATCGCCTTTTACGGATTACTATGAAGCAGATTTTGTTAGAAAGGGTATAGAAGCGGATACAAAAAGAAAAGAATTTAAAACAAGAGCTGTTTATTAATAGGGTATCAAATCTGATATAAAAGGAGAATTTTATGAGTATAGTTGCAATTGATATCGGTTTCGGCTTTACCAAAGCTACAGATGGGAATAAGGAGATTATTTTTAAATCTATACTTGGTGAGGCTACGGAGATACAGTTTCAGGACGAGCTGTTTCCAAGAAAAAAACAGGAGATTTTGAATATCAAGCTTGAGGGGAAAAATTATTTTGTGGGAGAGCTTGCCGAGAGGCAGTCCAATGTAAGATTATTTACCCTTGATCAGACTCAGTTTATCACCTCCTTCTCTAAAGCCCTTGCTCTGGTTACTCTCGGAAACATGGTGGAAAATTATGAAAACATTAATCTGGTAACTGGACTACCAGTGGGTTATTACAGACAGTATAAGGATGCTCTTGCTTCAAGCCTGCTTGGTGAGCATAAGTTTACCCTTATCAAAAACTCTAACGAAGAGGTAGAAAAGATTTTTACCATCAGCAAGATAAGAATAATCCCCCAGCCTTACGGAAGTCTCCTAAATCTTTTTCTGGATGATGATGGGAAGGCAAAAAATACCGATCTATTCAAGCAGAAGATAGGCATTATTGATATCGGATTCAGAACAACAGACTACATTATCTCTGACAAACTTCAGTATTCAGAGAGAGGAAGCAAAACCACAGATAACGGCATATCAAAGGCATTTTCTGTAATAGCAAATAAGCTGAGAGAAAAAAGCGGTATTAATGTGGAGATATTTAAGATTTATGATCCCATAATAAGAGGTAGCATTAAAATAAAAGGTAAAGAGTATGATCTATCGGGGGTTAGAGAGCAGGTTCTGCAACAGCTTGCCTCTCAGATAGCCGCAGATACAGAAAGATTCTGGATTGATGACTGGGATATAGACAGTGTGTTAATAAGCGGTGGGGGTGGATCTCTGCTTGAAAAATATCTGAAACCTCTTTTACCTAATGCTCAAGCGGCTTTTGACAGCGCCACAGATGGAAGATTTTTTAATGTAAAGGGTTATCTTAAATACGGTAAGAGCATCTGGTTTGGAGAAAAGTAGTGAAGGGAATAATTGACAGGCTTTTCCTTAAAGGAAGAGATGTTAATATTATCACTGAAATAGAAGGTGGCGTTGCCACCTTTTTTACTATGTGTTATATCATATTTGTTCAGCCTGCAATTCTCTCAAAGCTGGGGATGGATTTCGGGTCAGTTATGGTTGCAACCTGTCTTGCTTCGGCAATGGCATCAATAGCTATGGGAATTCTTGCCAATTATCCAATTGCTCTGGCACCAGGTATGGGGCACAATTTTCTGTTTGTTATAACCGCAACTGCTCTTGGAATTTCATGGCAACAGGCGCTGGGCATAATATTTATATCAGGCACTATTTTTATAATTTTATCCTTCGTACCATTCAGAGAAAAAATATTAAACGATATGCCCAATAGCCTGAAATATGGTATATCAGTGGGAATTGGACTACTGATTACCCTTATCGGTCTTCAGTGGTCTGGCATTGTTGTTTCCAAACCTGGTACCTTTATAGGACTGGGAGAGCTAAACTCCATGCCGGTCAAGATTACTCTCTTAGGGCTGGCAGTTACAGTTTTTTTTCATATAAGATCTGTAAAAACCAGCATACTTTGGGGGATTTTAATAGCTACAGTCTTAGCCCTTGTAACTGGTTTAACTCAGTTTTATGGTGTAGCAGGCATGCCTCCCTCTCTGAAACCCACATTATTTAAGCTGAATGTTGTGGATATATTAAATTTAAACTTTATAAACGTAATTTTTGTATTTCTGTTTCTTGATGTTTTTGATACTGTTGGGACTCTTGTTGGAGTTGGGGAACAGGGAGGATTTATTCATCAGGGGAAGCTTCCGAGAGCCAGGCAGGCTTTTCTTGCCGATGCAATTGGCACCGTTTCTGGCAGTCTTCTCGGCACATCAACCGTTACCAGCTATATAGAAAGTGCCGCCGGAGTGAGCGTGGGAGCCAGAACAGGTCTTGCAAGCATTATTACCGGACTTTTATTTATTCTTGCCATATTTTTCTATCCGCTTGTAAAAACTGTGGGTGGTGGATATGAGCTTAATGGCTATTATTTCTACCCCACCATAGCGCCTGCATTGATATTTGTGGGATATCTGATGACAGAAAATGTTAAAAAAATAGATTTTAAAGAGTTTAGGGAAGGGTTCCCCGCCTTTCTTTCCATGATAATGATCCCCCTGACTTTCAGTATTACTGACGGCATAGCTTTCGGTTTTATTTCTTTTTCATTAATATCCCTTTTAGAGGGCAGATTAAGGGAGACCAGCAGACTTATCCATATTATCTCACTGATCTTTATCCTTAAATACATATTCCTGAAATGACAGACAAAAAATTAAATGTACTTATAAGAACCTTTGATAATAAGGATCTTATCGTTAAAGATATTCCAGAAAGATACTTCTATGATGAATCAACTATTTATAATTCTCCACCTGATGCAGTTTTTCTGCCTGATTCTCAGGAGAAGATAGTTGAGTTTATTAAAATTGCAAAAACAGAAGGAATAAAGATTATTCCGAGAGGCGCTGGGACAGGGGTTGCAGGGGGAGCTGTTGCCCTTTATGGTGGGGTCATTTTATCTCTTGAGAGAATGAACAGAATTATTGATATTGATGAGACCAATATGTGCGTTACCATTGAGCCTGGCGTGATTAATGGCTATCTAAAGGATAGATTAAAAGAGATGAGCTTTTACTATCCGCCAGATCCTCAAAGCTATGAGACATCCAGTATAGGCGGAAATATTGCCACCAATGCGGGAGGACCAAGGGCAATTAGATATGGCACTACCAAAGATTATGTCATGTCTTTGAAAGTTATCACAGGAGAGGGTGATGTTATTGTAACTGGTGGTAAGGTCTATAAAAACTCCTCAGGATATAATCTTAACGAGCTATTCTGCGGTTCTGAAGGAACTCTGGGAGTTATTTCTGAGGCTACGTTGAATATTATTAAAAATCCAGAGGAAAGACTTTTTTTTCTAATCCCCTTCAGGCATATAAAATATGCCACCATGTTTTTATCTAAGAGCTTAAAAGAGCATCTAAGCTTCTCTGCCATAGAGTTTATTGATGATACGGCAAAGGAGCTGGTTGAAAAATTTCTGGAAAGAAAACTTCCTTACTCTGAATCAGCCAAATGTTACCTGTTTTTGGAGCATGAAGGAGAAATAAATAAAAATCTATTAACCGAGATTGTAGAGGAGACCGAAGGACTGGATATATTTTTTGCGGCTGATAAAGCTCAGGAAGAGAGATTGTGGGAGGCAAGAAAAAAGATTGCCTATGCGGTTAAGGACTTTGCAAAACATGTATACAAGGCAGATATAGTGGTGCCAAGAGGTCTAATTCCTGAGTTTATTGAAAAGGCAAAGAAGCTTACGAGAAAGGATCTTTCTATCGCCTGTTTCGGGCATATTGGCGACGGCAATATTCATTTAAATATTCTTGATGTAAGGGGCGACAAAAAGGAAGAGTCTATGGCATTAATGGGGAATGTGATGGATTTAATCTCACGTATGGGTGGTTTCCCTTCTGGAGAGCACGGCATTGGCATATCTAAAAAAGAGTTTTTAAAAACTTTCTTTTCAGGATATCATATTAATATATGGAGAGAGATAAAAAGAGTTTTCGATCCATTCAATATAATGAATCCAGGAAAGATATTTGATTAAAAGGTTTATCTTACTATTCACATTAATTGCTTTTTCTGGCTGTTTTCTTATAATATCCCACGATGATAGGGAGCCCACAGTTCTTGCGGTTCATCTTTTACCCCCCAAACTGGAGGAGATGAGACCTGAAAAGCCCATAGACAGCTTTATAGCCCTGTTCCCATTCTATTTTGATATTAAGTTTTCTGAAAAGGGGTATCCCTACTTTCTTGATTACTCCCATATACCGAGAGAGTTTAACGAAAATCTTGCTGTTCTTCTTGAAAACGGTATTTTTTCAAAGGTTGACATAGCAGGGGAGATATCAGAACCAAAAGATAAGGAATACTATCTCAAAGTTCTTCAGGATCTTAAATACGATTCAGGAATTTTTGGTGTAGTTAAGAAATTCAATATGGAAAAGAAGGGCAGGAGATGGAAAGGTGAGTTACTGCTGGAATACAATATCATTAGCTACGATGGTTTTGAAGTGGGTAAATATATCATTGATAGAACCTTTGATAATATTGAAGTACCCGATAATCTCATCGCTCCCTATGAGGTTGCCTATGTTGCCAATACCATATTAAATAACGTATATGTGGATATTGTTAAAAACTCCCTTGCTAACAGGGAAAATCTTGAAGCCCACAGAACTCTTAAAGAAATTATAAAAGGCAAGGGAATAATTACTTTTAGAAAGCTTGGTAAGATGAAAGGAAGGGCAAAGGTGCTTATTGATATAAGAATAAGAGTTATGCTGAACGACCTTCCGCTTCAGCTTTTTGCTTCTAAGGAGAAAAAGGAGGAGGCCGCCAAAAAGTATTTAGATTCCATTCAAAAAGACCAGTATGTTTTAACCCTTTCGGTTAGGGAAACTAAAGAACAGCTAATACCGCTTAAAATGGGCAGACTCATTTATGACAGTGCTAATGATGTATTCTGGGTCTTTTTTCAGGAGGTAAAGGAGTTTAATGTAAATCCTGGTAAGGCACTGGTAGTGGGCAGTTTCTCTGTACCAAAGGTTAAGGAAACCATTACAAAGGGTATTTATATTGATATAAATCCTGAAAAGGCAACCACTATGGGGTTGAACATATTGGTTGATACTAAAAACAATCTGGTAGATATGGGTTTTGTGAAATGATAAGAGTTAGTCTTAATCGCAAATTTGTAAAGTATTATAAAATCCCCTTTTCTACAGCATTCCTGAAATCCATTAATGGACAGGAAATATGTGACATATTAGACATATTATTTCGTTCGGAAGAAAACATAATGCTTCTTGAGTTTATCAGTGAAGATGGCAGATCTTTTAAGGTTATGGTTAAAAATGAAGACATGAAAGGC
>JBEQAF010000103.1:0-5976 GCA_041640455.1 bacterium | reverse complement strand
AAGATTATTCAATCAGGAACTATAGATGAGATTAAATCTTCTCCGAAAAGCGCATTTATCAGAAGTTTTTTTGAAGTAGAGAATTATTTTAATGTAGAAATAACCGAGTCCTTTGATAATCACTCACAGGGCGTCATTGGTAGTGAGAAGATATTTTTGCCCAGAAATTTTAATAAAGGTGATAATGTTTCAATAATAATACATCCAGAAAGCCTTATTCTCTCAAAAAATATTGAATATCTCAAGAATACGAGTCTAAGAAACGTCTGGCAGGGTAAGGTCACAGGTCTCAATGAAGATATGGGGGTTGTTAAAGTTACACTTTCCTGCCCCTTTGAGTTGAAGTCATACATTACTACTGACTCTCTTAAAGAACTTAAGCTGAATATAGGAGACATACTTTATGTAGGCTTTAAGAGCTCATCGGTAAATATTTTATAGTGTTTATTTTACCAAAAATTGTATAATCAGAAATTATCAATCGGTGGATAAAGCTATGAAAAAAATATTACCCTATCTGCTTGTTGGTTTAGGCGGCTTTCTCGGAGCCAATGCGAGGTTTATTGTAGCAAAGCTGTTTGCCAGAGGCTTTGAAAGCTATTTCCCATTTGCCACATTTTTTATTAATGTGACGGGCAGTTTTCTTTTGGGGCTTTTGGGCTATATGCTTACCTATTTTAAGGTCTTTGAGCCCGATTATGTAAGATATCTTCTTGGCGTGGGTTTTCTGGGTGCCTATACTACCTTTTCAACTTTTGAATATGAGACCAGCAGTCTTGTAGATGACGGATCTGTTTTTCTTGCCATTTTATATATATCACTAAGTGTTGCCATAGGGTTTATTGCTGTCAGAGCGGGTATATCTACAGGCAGAATAATAGAGAAAATGTTATGAAAATTGAGGGAGAGCAGGTACTTTTAAGGATATTTGTAGGTAGCAACAAAAAATACCGATATCTTTTTCCACTTTATCGGTATTTTGTTAATAGTGCCCTCAGTTCAAAGCTTGCAGGTCTTACTGTGATAAAGTCGGTATATGGTTTTTTGAAAAATGAGAACAGAGTGTTCAGTGAAAGCTTTTTAAAAAGCTCAAATATTATAATACTTGAGATAGTTGATAGGCTTGATAGATTGAATCGATTTCTTTCTAAGACGGAACTGCTTGATGAGGCTTTTGTTTTTTCAGAAAGGGCATATATAATTGCATATAGGACTAAAGATGAAGAGCTTAAGGTTGACACAAACAGTGTTAATAGAATATTGAAAAATTCTGGAGAAAGCAGGAGAAATATGCTGGAACATTCAGAAAAATCAGAAAAGATTCTTTTGAGAATATTTATCGGAGATGATGACAGGACAAGTAATGGTAACTACCTTTATGAATGGCTCATTGAAAAGGCAAAGGAACATCAGATGGATATAGCTGTTGCCATAAAAGGTGTGCATGGATTCGGAAAGGCTGGTAAGCTGAGGGCTCTTGAAACTATTGAGCTTTCCCAGGATATGCCTGTTATAGTTGAGATTATAAGTGACGAAGATAAGATTAAAGCCTTTCTAAAGACAATAGAAGAGGGGCTCAGCGATTGTCTTATTACTCTCGAAAAGGTTACTCAGTTAAAATTTTTCAACTAAATAATAGAAAAAGGAGGAGCCATGAGTGAGATAGTTGATGTTTATGCAAGGGAGATTTTGGATTCTAGAGGGAATCCTACCATTGAGGTGGAGGTGCATCTGGAAAGCGGTGCATATGGCATTGCCTGTGTCCCCTCTGGAGCATCAACAGGTGAAAGAGAAGCACTGGAGTTAAGAGATGGTGATAAAAAAAGATATCTTGGAAAAGGTGTTTTAAAAGCCGTTAAAAATGTAAACGAGATTATAGCAGAGAAGATACTGGAAGATGGGATTGATTCGCTGGATCAGGTATATCTTGATAACTTAATGATAGCTCTTGATGGCACACCTAACAAATCAAAGCTGGGTGCAAATGCCATTCTTGGCGTTTCAATGGCTGCGGCAAAGGCATCTGCTAATGAGCTTGATATCCCCCTTTACCGATATCTGGGCGGTGTTTTTGCAAAGACACTACCTACACCCATGATGAATATTTTAAACGGCGGTGCTCATGCAGATAATAATGTGGATATTCAGGAGTTTATGATTGTTCCTTCAGGCGCTACCAGCTTTTCAGAAGGATTAAGGATGGGCGCAGAAATATTTCACAACCTTAAATCTGTTTTAAAAAGCAAGGGCTACTCAACATCTGTGGGAGATGAGGGCGGTTTTGCTCCAAATCTTAGATCAAATATAGAAGCTCTGGATGTAATAATGGATGCAATAAAGAAGGCAGGTTATAAGGTAGGAAAAGACGTGTTTATTGCCCTTGATGTGGCAGCTTCTGAACTTTATGAAGGAGGAAAATATCAGCTAAGAGGTGAGAACAAAACTCTAAAAAGCGAAGAACTTATTGATTTTTATGTAAAAATAGTTGAGGAGTATCCGGTTATAAGCATTGAGGACGGTATGGCTGAGAACGACTGGGCTGGCTGGAAAAAACTGACCAAGAAACTATCATCTAAAATTCAGATAGTGGGTGATGATGTGTTTGTTACAAACCCGAAGATCTTTAAAAAGGGGATAGATGAGGGAGTTGCCAATGCCATCCTGATAAAGCTCAATCAGATAGGCACAGTTACAGAAACCCTTGAGACCATAGAGATGGCAAAAAGGGCAGGTTACGGCATAATTATCTCTCACAGATCTGGAGAGACAGAGGATACTACGCTTGCAGATCTTGCTGTAGCTGTCAACGCAGGGCAGATAAAGACCGGATCCCTCTGCAGAACCGATAGAGTTGCAAAATATAACAGACTTTTAAGAATTCAGGATGAGCTTGGTCCTCAGGCAGAGTATGCAGGACTTAAATATTTTGTAAAAAAATAATGATTTTTAAATGAAAATTATTGAGAATATCAAAGGTTTTCAGGAGCTTTCTTTAATGGAATGGAAGGGGGTTGTAGCCTCCATTATCTTTTTAGGAGGCTGCAACTTCCGTTGTCTCTATTGTCATAATCATACTTTTGCTTTTGAACCTTCTGCTGTGCCCTCTCTTAGCTTTGATGATATACTTCTCTATCTTAATAAAAAAAAGGGCTGGCTTGATGGCGTTGTTATTTCTGGTGGAGAACCTACCATTTATGGAGATGAGCTTGCAGAGTTTGTCAAAATTTTTAAAAAAAGAGGGCTTAAGGTAAAAATTTTTACAAACGGATATAATTACGAGGTTATTGAAGGGCTGATCAGAGAGAAACTTATAGATGCAATCAGTATGGATATAAAACATGTCCTCGATCGTTATATAGAGATTGTAAGGGTGTCTCTCCCCCATATGAAGAAAAGAATAAAAAAAGCCATAGAAATAATTAGAGTTGCACAGATAGACAGGGAGTTTAGAATTACCCTGATGAATGGCTATCATAGCTTTGGTGATGTGGCGCTAATTAAAGAGCTGGTTAACCCCTGCAGGTTAATATTGCAAAACGTTTATTCTGACCTTATCAGAGAAGATGAGAAAGCATATATTTCCCCTTTAGAAGAAAAAAAGTTTTTAGAGATAAAAAAGTGTTTTGAGGTGTAATATGGATATTGACGTAATTTTTGATGAAACTATATTTTTACTGGAAAAGGTGAGAGACAAGTATAAGGAAAAGATCTATGAGGTTTCGGAAAAGATATATGATGCCTTTAAGAAGGGGAATAAGTTTCTTGTTTGTGGTAACGGTGGCTCGGCGGCTGATGCTCAGCATCTGGCGGCAGAGTTTGTAAATAGATTCAGAATTGAGAGAAAGCCGCTGCCTGCCATTGCTCTTACAACCGATACATCCATAATAACAAGCATTGGAAATGATTACAGCTACAACGAGATTTTTTCAAAACAGGTCATGGCTTTAGGAGTTAAAGGCGACGTTCTGCTTGGTATTTCCACATCAGGAAGATCCAAAAATGTGATTAATGCGATGAAAGTTGCTAAAGAGATGGAGCTTACAACCATAGGGCTGTCGGGTGATTATGCAGAAGAGATGGGAAAACTTTCTGACTATTATATCCATGTTCCATCAAAAAACACGCCAAGAGTTCAGGAGGCACATCTTCTTATAGAGCATATTATCTGTGAGCTTATAGACAGCTTCTGGAGACGGGATAATGTATAAAAGGATTGATAATAAAGCCATTAAGACTTATTCACTTTATCAAAGAGAGAGTAAGGTAAATATTAAGGATTTTTCCCAAGCGGTAGATAGGATCGGAACTATTGAAGATTTTATCAGTACCATTCCACATATACTTGCCGGAAAAGATATAAGAGAGGTTGCTGAAAGTATTGTAATGGCGAAAAGAAAGGGAAAAAAGGTATTAATCGGGATGGGCGCTCATGTAATAAAAGTAGGACTATCTCCGATCATAATTTCATTAATTAAAGATCGGATAATAGATGGGATAGCTTTAAACGGTGCAGGGATAATTCATGACACCGAGATAGCCATGGTGGGTCATACATCAGAGGATGTGGCAAAGGAGATAAAGGAAGGCACCTTTGGCATGGTAAAGGAGACCAGTGAATTTATAATAGAAAGTGTTAAAAAAAACAGAGATTATGGGCTGGGAGAAGCCATAAGTAGTGCTCTGTACAGCTCTGATTTTCCATTTAAAAATTTAAGTATTTTAGCTTCAGCCTGCGAACATAACATCCCTGTAACAGTTCATCTTTCAATAGGTACCGATATTATTCATATGCATCCGGGTTTTGACGGAGCTACCTTTGGAGAGGCAACCTATAGAGATTTTCTTGTTTTCTCCAATCTGGTAAGTATGCTTGAAGAGGGGGTATACTTAAATATCGGTTCTTCGGTGATACTGCCAGAAGTGTTCCTGAAGGCGCTTTCAATGGTTAGAAATCTCGGATATGGGGTTAAAAATATTACAACCGTTAATATGGATTTTAAAGAGCATTACAGACCGCTGACAAATGTAGTAAAAAGGCCAACCCTTGAAGGTGGCAGAGGCTATAATCTTACAGGACATCATGAAATACTGATTCCGTTGCTTAATCTATTAGTCAGATATTATCTAAAAGGAGAACTAATTTGATAGACAGAAGATACGACCGAAGAATACCTTTACAGATAAAGGTTCTGGTTGAAGAAGAGGGAGCTTTAAAAACTTACCAGAGCTTAAACATAAGTAGAGGCGGTTTATTTCTTGAAACTGAGGCACCTAAAACCATCGATACGATTATTAAGATGGAGCTTGTTTTCAGCGATCAGGAGAGACTATCTATGGATGGAAAGGTTGTGTGGGTTTCCTATCCTCATCAGAGCAGTAGCTATGTACCGGGAATGGGTATTAAATTCATAGAACTGAATTCAGAAAAGGTTGAAAAATTGGGAGAGATAATTGGAAGATATCTAAAGCGTGATATTGAAGTATCGGAAAATATATATTATCCGCTTAATGAAAGAATTATTGTAACTTCTGAGGATATGTATGACCAGCAGGCAGAGCTTATGGTTTCCTTTGCTGGTCTCGGGATAAAGGAGGCGGTTGATCATGTTAGATATGTTCTGGATAGATGCGATGAAAAATTAAGGACAGAGTATGAAAAGTTTCAGGATAGCATAAGTTTTGGAGAGTCATTAAAAATTCTTCTTGGCACAACTTATGGTTTCCTCAAAAAAGAGTCTTTTCCAGTCAAGGTGTTTTTCTTTTGCAACAATCAGGATATTATGATTTTTGAAAAGGTGAAAAAGGAGATCTTTGAAAGTTGAAGAGTCATCTGCCGCTTTTTATCAGTGTGGACGGTAAAAAGGTTGTAGTAGTTGGCGGTGGAAAGGTAGCAGAAAGAAAGATACTAAAGCTTACAGGATATGGAGCCCATGTTAGAATAATATCTCCCGCCATTACAAAAAGGCTGGCAGAGCT
>JBEQAF010000102.1:0-5995 GCA_041640455.1 bacterium | reverse complement strand
ATACCTGCAAAAATAACCTCTTTTTTTTATCCCTGCATACTCTCTGTGTGTAGGGGGGATGAGAATCCTGCCAAGCTTATCCAGACTACACTCCATAGCCCCAGAAAAAAACAGTCTCATAAACTCTTTATCTTTAGGTAACACAAAGTCGAAGGTCAAGGCTTTGTCTGCAACCTCTTTCCATTCAGCCTCAGGATATAGATACAGACAGCCATCATAGGTAGTAATAATAAGCCTCTCGTTGTAACCTCCCTTCAAAATTTCTCTAAATCTTGAAGGGATACTTATCCTCCCTTTCTCATCGATTGTGTGTTCAAATCTACCTAAAAACATTTTTTACCACTTTTAATATATTTTTTTCCACTTTTTACCAATATTATTCCATTTTGTATATTTGTCAAGCAAAATTTATTACTGTTTAATTTTTTTTTAAAAATTCTTAAACTATTTAGATATGCTGATAAATTTTTGGAGAAACTTAAGTTTTAGAGATAAGCTAATAATTCTGATGACGGCGCTACTTACTCTTTCATCTTTAAGCCTTTTTATTATATCTCATAATGCTCAGAAAAGATTTTTAAAGGAGCTAACAGAAAGCATTGATGATTTGAGCAAAGCCATTCAGGTCAGTGTCCAGAAACTGACCAGTGAAAACGAGATCGATCAGGAAAAACTAAAGGAGCTAATAACAAAATTTAAAAAAAGAGGGATAAATGAGATATCGATACTTTCTGATACTCAGGAGATAATTGCGAGCTCAGACCCTAAAAAAGTGGGGCAGAAGATAGCAAAAAATGTTAAAGACTCTGACTTTTTAATTAAAGCTGAGTTGGGGACCAGATCTTCTTCTGACAAAATAAAGGAGATTAATATACCCATAATAATAGGAGATGAGAATTACGGTTATATAAATATAGTAATGCATCTTGAAAACCTTTCTGACCTGCAGAGGAAAAATTTTATCCTCCGACTTTTTTCCACCATAATTATATTTATTTTTGGAACTATAGTAATAATATATATGGCAAAAAGCTACTCAGCCCCGATTAAAAAAGTTGTCTCAGCCACCACAAGAATCGCAAAGGATGATTTTGTAATGCTTGATTACGACCATAATGACAGCCCGGAGATTAGAGAGCTTATACTAAACTTTAACAACATGGTTGCAAAGCTTCAGGAAAAAAAGGAGCTTGAAAGCAAAATACGAAATATGGAAAATCGATACAAAGCCGCCCAGCTATCCTCAGCCATAGCGCACGAGATAAAAAATCCTCTAAATTTTATGAACCTTGCTGTATCTGAGATAATAGATGAACTCGAAAAGGAAAGACAAATTAATCAGGAGGTTATAAAAAACCTCTTGTTAGGGGTAAAGGATGAGATCGCCAAGCTAAACAATCTGGTTTCAAACTTTCTTGAATACGGCAAACCGTTAAAGCTTAAATTTGAGCTAATAGACATAATCTCAGTTGCTTTAGATGTGATTAACCTGACAAAAAGTAAATTAGATGATCTTAACATAAAGATACATCTTATAAATACCGAACAGAAAATGTTTATACTGGGAGATAGGGAAAAGCTATCTTCTTGCTTTCTTAATCTAATACTTAATTCCATAGATTCGATTAAAGAAAATGGGAATATATATATAAAAATAGAAAAACAAAATAATAATATAGTCATTCGTTTTAGAGACGACGGTGAAGGGATAGACGAAAGCATTAGAGACAAAATATTTGAACCCTACTTTTCCTCAAAACCAAACGGCATGGGGTTGGGGCTTTCTTTTACAAAAAAAATTATTTACGACCACAATGGTGATATTGTATTAAATGATAATTATAAAGAAGGAGCGGAGTTTATAATAACCTTTCAAGAGGGCTCTTTAAATGTTTAAGATTCTAATAGTAGATGACGATAAAAAGCAGCGGGATATATTAAAGTTTATTCTTGATAAAGAGGGTTATAACACTTTCACAGCCCCTTCCGCTGAAGAGGCGCTTAAAACTTTTAAAGATCAGGAGTTTGACGTTGTAGTTACTGACCTTAAACTCCCTAAAATGGACGGTATATCATTGATGGAAGAGATTCTTAAACTTTCACCTGATACGTCCATTATTATAATTACCGGTCATGGCACCATAGACTCTGCCGTATGGGCAATAAAAAGGGGAGCCTTTGACTACATTACTAAACCTCTCGAAAAATCCCAGCTATTGTCGGTAATTCGTAAGGCTACCGAAAGGGCTTCCTTGTTGAAAGAAAGAAAGTTTCTTTTTTCAAAACTATCTTCCCGTGAATCATTAGACGGCATTGTGGGTGAACATCCCGCCTTTAAAGAAATATTAAGAATGGTTTTTAAAATTGCGCCATTTGACGCAACCGTCCTAATAGTAGGTGAGAGCGGTACGGGAAAAGAGCTTATAGCACGGCTTATACATAATATAAGTGCAAGGAAAAAAAATCCCTTTATTCCAATAAACTGTGCAGCGATACCTGAAACTCTTATTGAAAGTGAGCTTTTTGGTTACGAGAAGGGTGCTTTCACTGGTGCAATGGCAAAAAAATGGGGGCTCTTTAAAGCGGCAGATGGAGGCACAGTTTTTTTAGATGAGATATCAGAAATGCCCCTATCTACGCAGGCAAAGCTACTAAGATTTCTCCAGAACAAGGAGATTCTTCCTGTTGGAGCTACGCAACCTATCAAGATAGATGTGAGAATAGTAGCCGCATCTAATAAAAATCTTGAGGAGGAGATAAAAAAGGGGGCTTTTAGATCAGATCTTTACTACCGACTGAACATATTTTATCTCAAACTTCCTTCACTACGAGAAAGGGCAAGCGATATCCCGCTTCTGGCAAACTATTTTCTTGAGAAATACAAGTATCTCACTGGTGGTGCCATCAAATATTTAAGCAAAGAGGCAATAAAGATACTCCTGGATTACCCCTTTGAGGGGAACATAAGGGAGCTGGAATCTATAATACAAAAGGCAATAGTCCACTCAGATGGAGAAGAGATAAAAAAAGAGAACATAATCCCCTATCTATCAACATCACAGATGTTAGAAACAAAAGTTAGAGCCACAGAGCCACTACATGAGGGGCTATCCCTTGAAGAGGTGGAAAAAAATCTCATCCTTAAAGCTATGGAAGAGAGCAGATGGAAAATGAGCAAAGCCTGCAAAAAACTGGGAATTACCTACAGAACCCTTCAATACAGATTGGAAAAATACGGACTCAAGGAACCAAAAGATATACCAAAAAGTTAATTTTATACCAAAAAGTTTACCTAAAAAGTTAAATCCAAAAATAATTCATTATATTTCAATAATTTATAAAGTGGCACAGTAATTGATTAATAACTACTAAATTAACAAAGGAGGAGGTGATTTAGATGAAAAAGGTATTAACCGCAGTATTAGCCGCTATCTTAATGGTGGTATTCTCAAGCTTTGCCTTCGCTCAGGCTCCTGCAGCAAAACCTGCTGAGAAAAAGGAAGCAGCTCCTGCTCCTGCTCCTGCACCTGCTGAGAAGAAGGAGGAGAAAAAAGAGGAGAAAAAAGTAGAGAAGAAAAAGAAGAAAAAAGCCGAGAAAAAAGTAGAGAAAAAGGAGGAGAAAAAGGAAGCAGCTCCTGCTCCTGCTCCAGAAAAGAAATAATTTTTTCCATTTAAAAAATAAAAAAGGGTGGTCTCAAATGAACCACCCTTTTTTATTTATCATTTACCTCTGTTTTTTGTCTATTAAAGCTTTACATTCTAAAAACAGTAAAGATTTAGCAAAAAATGGTATTGTATTACTTAAAAATATAAAACCACCATCTAACCAAACTTTTTATGAATTAAACAAATTTATAAAAGAATTTATTATTTTTATCAAAACCTAAAAGCGTAGATAAAGATAGAAGGAGACGATGAGCTTGCATCTCTTGGTAGATCCATCAACCTCATCGCACAGAACCTTAAAAATATGTTAGAAGGCGTAAAATCCATATCTCATAGCATCCTTTCAGCATCTCAGAATATGGTCTCGTACAGCGAAACCATATACAAAGGGTCTAATACCCAGTATACTATGGTTGAAAACACTGCCAGAGGTATAGAAGAGATTGACACATCCATATCAAAAGTAGCTTCCAGTTCAGAGGGGCTTTCTATTGCATCAAATGATGTTTCCTCATCAATTCTTGAAATAACCACTTCGGTTGAGAATGTAGCTGAAAGTGCCACATCACTTTCTCTGGCTTCGTCAGACTCAGCATCTTCCGTTGAGGAGTTAACCATATCAATTAAAGAAATATCTGACAGTCTGGAACAGCTATCTTTAACATCTGAAGAAACGGCATCTTCCCTTACCCAGATAATATCCGCTGTGAAGGAAGTTGAGAACAGCTCCATAGAATCAGCTAGGCTGGCTGAGCAGGTTACCAGTGAGGCAACAAATAAAGGTATAAAATCTGCCGAAGTAGCCCTTAAAGGCATAATGGAGATAAAAGATACTGTAAGCTCATTAGCCAGGTCTATAAAAATGCTCGGGGAAAGATCAAACGAGATTGGTCAAATAGTTAACATAATTTCTGATATTACAGACCAAACCAAGCTTCTTGCTCTAAATGCGGCTATTCTTGCAGCTCAGGCAAGTGAGGAAGGAAAAGGATTTAGTGTAGTTGCAGAGGAGATAAAAACTCTCGCAAGCAAAACTCAGCAGTCAACAGAAGATATAACCAAACTGATATCCACCGTACAGGCTGAAACTTTAAACAGCGTTAAGCTGGCGGAAGAAGGTATAAATTCCGTTGAGACTGGCGTAGCCATGGTTCATAATGTAAGCTCCGCTTTAAAAAGCATTCTTGACATATCAAAGGCTTCCACAGAGAAGGCAAAATCGATTCAGCGATCAACTAAAGAGCAGACAGTTGCCATAAAGGGCATAAGCGATTCTATAAGAAAGATTAATGAACAGATAGAGCACATATCAAAAGCTATTAAAGAGCAGAGCAAGGGGAGTAAGCTCATTATGGAGATTACCGACAAGATTAAGGAGCAGTCCTATCTTGTTAAAACAGCCACTACCGAGCAGACTGGCGCCATAAAACAGATTTCAAAAAACATAGTCAGTATCTCAGAACAGACCAGTGAGATAGCAAAAGCCACAGCAGTTCAGCGTGAAAAAAGCAAAGATATTGTCTTGGCAATTGAAAACATCAGGATGACTGCTACTGAGTCTGTAAAAATTTCGGAAAGTATAAGCTCTGAGATAAAAGTGCTTGAAAATGAAGCAAAACAGCTTCTTTCAGAAATATCAAAATTCAGGCTAAACTAAGACCTGTCCTTGCAATCTTTGCACAAACCATAAATATGCAGGTCATGTCTACTTATTTTAAAATCAAAATGCTTTGCAATATCTTCTTTAAGCTTTTCCAGTTCTGTATTACAAAACTCAATAATCTTTCCACATTTCTCGCAGATAAAATGATCGTGGTGAGACTTTTTTTCTGAAGGTTCGAATCTGGATTTACCGTCCCCAAAGCTTTTACCTTCGGCAAAACCTGATTCAGTCAATACTTTAAGAGTCCTGTAAACAGTGGCAAAGCCTATGTTTGTATGTTTTTTTGAAATACGTTTATAAAGCTCCTGTGCACTGATATGAGACTTAGATTTAAGAAACTCGAGCAGTATAACCTCTCTCTGTTTTGTATATCTAAGCCCTTTTTCTTTCAAAACATCCTTAAGAAGCTTAAGCTTGTCTTCCATCACTCAAATTATACAATACAGATTAATCCTTTCCAATTCAAATTTATCTGCCTCAACCAGATAGGTATAGACATATTAACCAGTTTTTTGATTTTATTGAAATAAAAGGATTTGAAGGGAAGAATGCAAAGGAAACTATAAGCAGGAAAGAGGCTTTCGACAGAATACTTGGTATAATGAAGAAACTGAGTTTCTCCTGGCAGAGGAAGGTGAGACCACTTAAAGGATGGAGGAACAGTCT
>JBEQAF010000101.1:0-6160 GCA_041640455.1 bacterium | reverse complement strand
AGTAGTTACAATGGATTATGTGCTCAAATATGATGACGGAGAGGTTATAGAGTCAAGTATTGAGTCAAATAACCCTATTCAGTTTGTTTACGGAAAAGGGCAGATTCTTCCAGCCCTTGAACAGGCGATCCTTGGGCTTGAAGCAGGTGATACAAAAACAGTCAGACTAACTCCTGAAGAGGCTTATGGAGAGTGGAAAGAAGAAGGAGTGGCAAATATTCCAAGAAACCAGTTTCCTCCAGATGCAGATGTGGAGGTTGGTATGATGTTTATGATGGAATCTGAGGATGGAAACTCAATGCCCATGACTATTGTTAAGGTTGAGGGAGATGATGTGACTGTAGATTTTAATCATCCGCTTGCAGGAGAAGAGCTCATTTTTGACATAACTGTAAAAGATGTCAGAGAAGCTACCCTTGAAGAGCTACTTCAGTCATCATCAGGATGTGGACCATCCTGCGATAAGGGCTGTTGTTAATAATAAGTCATAGGGCAGATCAGAATGAGGAAGGTGCTTTATGCTAAATACATGTCAAGATGTATGGGATGTATGTCCTGTATGCTTGCATGCTCAAGAAGATTGAGAAATAGCCTTCTGGTTTCCAGGTCTGCTATAAGGATTAAAACCAAAGGCGGTTTTTCAAGCGGTCAGATGACAGCAACCCACTGTCTGGGCTGCGAAGAACCGCCCTGTATCCCCTCTTGCCCCAAAGGCGCTCTGTCAAAAAGATCAGGCGGTGGAATAAAACTTAATAAATCGCTCTGTGATGGATGCAAAGCCTGCCTAACAGGCTGTCCAGCAGGTGCAATTTTTTTTGATGAACTGGAAAATCTCCCCATATTTTGTATCCATTGCGGAAACTGTGTAAAATTTTGTCCCCATCAGTGTCTTGCAATAGAGGAGTTTGTCTGATGGAGATTAATGTTTTGTATATTAATCTTTCCAATGAAAGCTTCGAAATCAGAGAGCGGAGTGATCTTAAAAAATATCTTGGCGGAAGCGGGTTGGCTTTTGAGCTTTTTACAGAAGAGGTTGATTTAAGTAAGGAGCCGCTTGATGAATCTCAACCCATAGTTATCGCTGCAGGTTTTTTAGCACCTTTCTTCCCTGTTGCTACAAAAAGTATGGCAGTCTTTTATTCGCCTTTGAACGGAAATCTCGGGGAAAGCCATGCAGGTGGCAGACTTGCTCTTGCTATGAAACTTTCATCTTTAAGCGCCATAGTTATTAAAGGTAGGGCAAATTCTCTAAGGTATCTGCTTATAAGAGATGGTCAGGTTTATTTTAAAACAGCAGAGCATCTAAAGAGCTTAAAAGCTACCGAAACAGCTACATATATAAGAGAAAAAGAGTCAGACGCAGGGCTTAGGAGCATACTGAGAATCGGACCCGCTGGAGAAAAAAGTGTCTCCTTCTCATCAGTAGTGGTTGATACATACAGACATTTTGGTAGGTTAGGGCTTGGAGCCCAGTTCGGTGCCAAAAATATCAAGGCGTTAATAATATCAGGCTCTGGGAAAAAAGATTTCAAAATCAATAATTTTAGCCAGTACAGGGAGCTTTTTGAAAGTCTTCATACAAAAATACTTGGTGGATTGATGAAAAAATATCACGAGCTCGGAACGGCAGAAAATGTTATAGTGCTAAACGAGCTTAAAGCACTACCTACTAACAATCTTACAGATAATAGTTTTGAGAAAATATCTGAAATTACAGGTGAAAGTCTGGCAGAGCATAATCTGACCAGAAAGTTTGCCTGTGCTGGCTGTCCATTGGGCTGTATTCATATTGCCACTATAAGAAGAAGGTTTGATAAAGAAGAGGAATGGGAGCGGGTGGATATTGCTTATGATTATGAGCTTATTTATGCGCTTGGCTCCCTGATAGGCATAGGCGATAGGGTGCTTTTGCTGTCTATGATGGAAAAGGTTGAAGAGTACGGTCTTGATGCCATCTACACAGGTGTCTTTTTGAGTTATCTGATAGAGGCTTTTAAAAGGGGGTTAATATCAAAAGAAGAGATACTGATTGAAAATATTGATTTTGGTAATTACGAAGCATTTAAGGCTGTTTTAAAACACCTTGTATCTGAAAATAATGAATTTTATTCTCTTGCCAGGCAGGGGATTCACAGGCTTACCGAGCGATATGGAGGTGATGATTTTGCCCTTCTTGCCTATAAAAATGCCATTGCAGGCTACCATACAGGTTATGGAAACCTGTTAGGTCAGCACATAGTTGGAATCAGAAACGCCCACACGGATAATGCAGGATATTCTCTGGATCAATATATGAGAAGCTTTAAGGATATTAGCGAGGTTGTCAATAAACTCTACGAAGAGGAGATATTCAGAGCCGCCTTTAACTGTACAGGTATATGTCTATTTGCAAGAAAAGCCTATGACAGGGATATTCTGAAAAGTTGTGTTAATGCGCTAAATATGGAGTTTAGTGTCGAAGACCTGATTAGTTTAGGAGAGGAGATATATTTAAAAAAGCTTGCCTTTAAAATAAAAAAAGGTTTTAATCTTAAAGATTACAGATTTCCAAAAAGGTTTTTTGAGACACCTGCAATGGGAGTCAGACTGGACGAGGCATGTGCCTATGATGGTGTCAGATATTTTGAAGAAAAGATTAGAGATAGAATGGAGAAAAGAGGTATAAAGGTCTGAAAGGTAGTCAGAGTTTAAAAATTTACTGTTCGGAAAGGGAGATTATATTTGAACATACTGGTTATAACGCCCACTTACAATGAGATAGATAATATCAAAAAACTCATTCCCATCCTTTTGTCATTAAGGGAAGATATACATGTGCTGGTTGTGGATGATAACTCTCCTGACGGTACAGGAGATTTTGTGGAGCAGCTATCTCAGAGCAATGAAAGGGTTTTTGTGCTAAAAAGAGCTGGTAAGATGGGGCTTGGAACTGCATATATAGAGGGCTTCTCATGGGCTTTAAAACATCCGAAAAACTTTGACTACATTATTCAAATGGATGCAGATTTTTCCCATGATCCCGAAAAAATCCATGAGTTTATCTCAAGGCTTGATGAGAGCTATGATGTGGTAATCGGCTCCAGATACCTTAACGGTGTTTCTGTGGTCAACTGGCCTATAAAAAGGCTGATGCTGAGCTATTTTGCAAACTGGTACGCCAGAACATTCTCAGGTGTTACAATCAGGGACTGCACAGGCGGTTTTAAGGGATTTAAAAGAAGGGTGCTTGAAAAGATCCCCTTTAAATATATTCATTCAGATGGATATGCCTTTCAGATAGAGGTCAACTATTTTTGTCATAAGCTGGGTTTTAAAATGGTAGAGGTACCTATAATATTCATTGATAGACATGCGGGAACTTCTAAATTATCAAGAAGAATAGTCTATGAAGCAGTATTCAGAGTTATTGCCCTGTTTTTTGATAGGCTATTCAATCTAAAAAAGGTTTAGGGGGTATTATGATAAATGAGTTTTTTGCCTTCCTGACCGTGATAGGTTTTTTAGGATGGATTGGATTTACCATACTATTCATATTCAGAGCCTTTGGTGAAAAAGGTGAGTTTTATCCAAAAAAAGCCGCCGTCATAGGTATTGTGGTTGCTTTTTTTTATCTGCTCTGGATAGTAGGCATGTTAAAAGCATGATATGGACTTCACTTTACTATTAAAATATTTTTCCTCCCCTTTTAAAAAATATTAGCTGATAAATCAGATTCACAAAAGCCTGTCCTGCTCAAGAGATTAAAAACCTAAATAAGGAAAGTTTTTACAAAAGCTTAATTTAGGCTTAAATAGCTGTTACGACAGGCTCCTTCAGTTTAAATCCATAGAATAAATAGATGTTACCGTTTGCGGGCTTTCCATAAAAGCATGTCTTATTGAAAAAAATCATAAAAGTCATTCCCTGTCATTGACGATCTCAAAATTTAGGAGTATATTTTAAAGAAAAACTGGAGGAAATATGAAAAATATAAAAATAACAGGTATTATTTTATCAGCCATAATATTTCTGTTTAGCAGTCTTCATGCCCAGATTAGCTATTTACCTATAACAGACTTTGAACTTACAGATACAGTCTGGGAGTACCAGAGAGATGGTATTGTGTTAGCTAAGATCAGGCTTAAGAACGGTGGCAAGATCGATGGATATCAAGGTATTGATGAAGCTAAGTGGAGCATTGAGGATAAGGATCTTGTTTTTTATAACACTAAGGGCGATGTAACCATAAAATTCAGCAGTTTTGATAAAAAAGGCGGCAGGTGGACTATAACAGGTAAATCCCAGACAACAGGCTCTTCCTATGTACTCAAGGAGAGCTCCGGGGCAGTGGGACCCATAAAAAAGGCAGAAAAGCAGGATAAACCTGCTCAAAATATACAGCCCTATATTTCAGCTCCATTAGATGTTTTAGCAAGGACTATAAAACCTTCATTTTCTGTTAATGAACCCATCACTATAGAATATTTTAATCTACCTGGCTACAATCAGGACTGGATAACCATTGTCTCAGCCGGTTCACCAGACAATAAATATGGCGAATGGTTTTATACAGGCGGGAAGAAAAATGGAAGCTATACATTTTCCAACCCCGGAGCAGGCAGTTACGAGCTACGGGTTTATTTTAACTGGCCTGATGGAGGCTATAGGGTAATGTCCAGATATCTCTTTACAGTAACAGCCCATATTAGTCCTTATCAGAGTAGTATTACATGGGATTTTGAGACAGGCGACCTTAGAGGCTGGACCACAACAGGTGATGCCTTCAGCTATCAGCCAACTTATGGTGACAATCCCACAGCAAGACATAGAGGGCAACCATCAAATCATCAGGGCAACTACTGGATAGGTGGCTATGAAAAAAGAAATAGCCCCTATGATCCGCCAGGTCAGATTCAGGGGGATGGACCTCAGGGTACCATGACATCAAAGCCTTTTAACATATCAACAACATACATATCATTTCTAATAGGGGGTGGCTGTGATATAAAAACAGTTAGAGCTGAGCTGCTCGTTGACGGTTATCCTGTAATGAGCGCCACAGGTAACTGTAATGAGACCATGAACAGGATAAGATGGAATGTGTCAGCCTATATGGGCAGAACAGCCCAGATAAGACTAATAGACCATTCAAGCGGTGGTTGGGGGCACATAAATTTTGATGATGTAAAATTTGAGAATTAAAGACCACATCCTTCAATACAATCTAATCTGAAAATAGGATTTTATGAAAAGTGTCTTTTCTATAGTTGTTTTTTTGCATGGGCTGATCCACTCACTTGGATTTATTAAAGCTTTTGATATAAAAGATATTAAGGGATTAACGCTTCCAATTCCAGGAATTTTTGGCGTTGTCTGGCTAATTGCCTTCATATTATTTCTCATATATGGGATTTTATATCTGTTTAATTATCGGTTTGCATGGCTGGTGGGAATTATTGCCATGTTTATTTCTCAGACACTTGTATTTATATTCTGGAAAGATGCCAGATTTGGAACAATCCCCAATCTTCTCATATTATCCGTGTGTATCATTTTTTTTGGTTTTTATAACTTTGAAAAAACAGTTCAGTCAGAGTTTGATGACCTGATAAATAAAACTGTAATCACAGAAAACAGGATCCTTTCAGAAAAAGATATAGATAGATTGCCAGAGCCTGTAAAAAAATGGCTGATAAGATCGGGAGCAGTAGGTAAACCATACATTAAAATTGCCAGGTTAATCCAGCAGGCTGAGATGAAGATGAAACCGGAGCAAAAAGAATGGATGGTTGCTTCAGCAGTTCAGTATACAACTATGGATAATCCAGCTTTTATCTGGTGGGTAAATATAGTCGAAAATGGTTTGCACTGCGGAAGTTTTTGGCAAAATCTTTTCTTAACCTTCTCCTCTCGCCTCTTAAAACTTACAACTCACCTCTTACCTATCAAGACTCTTTATTCATAATGCTTAAAAAGTTAAATAACTTAAGTATGGGGCTATGACTTTTTAGATTAAGATTTCAGGTTTTCTGAAAGTAGCTGTATAATAGAAGAGTGTAAAGCAGGTAAGGAGGGGATAACCAGGATGAAAAAGAAGCTACCAATAGGTATAAGCACATTAAGAGAGATAATTAACAATGGTTATGTTTATGTGGATAAGACATTTTATGTTTATGAGCTT
>JBEQAF010000100.1:0-6160 GCA_041640455.1 bacterium | reverse complement strand
TAAAAGTTTTTTTCATAACAAACCCTTTTAAAGCCATTTTTTGTAATCTCTCATGCTAAATCCAACAAAGTTTTCTTTTTCTATCCCTCTGGTCTGGCAGAGAAACTTAAAGGTCTTTCCCATAGAGTCCATAATGAGATTTTTTATCTTCTGAATCTCCTGTTCATAATCTTTCTGAGATATTTCCTCTTTTAACATCTCCATCTCTTCCAGAATCCCGGCACCAAGAAGAAAATACTGCTGATCTGTGTATCCTGCAATTTTAAAGCCCATATTTGCACCCACAGATGATAGCAAACTGAAGTTTACATGGGCGGTAATATCCTTTTCTCCCACCATCTCATAGGGGTCTTCATCGGCAAGGTGTTTTTTATAGCACATAAGAGTCCCTTTTTTTCTATGAGGCTCAAAGAACTCTTCCTTAGTATATCCATAATCTATGATAAGACTGATTCCCTTTCGGATATTTTTTAGAAGCTCTCTATAAAAATTTAATGATAAAGGGGAGATCTCTGTCCTGAAGCCATCGGGTATCTCCAGGTCATTTTCTGTGAGAAACTCTGATACTTCTTTTGAAATGGGCAGTAGCGTCTCGAAAAACACCTCCCTTTCATAGCTCACATAAACCTGCCGAAGACTTCCCTCTCTGTTTTCTATTATCTCAACAGGAAAGCTATCAAAAAGCTCATTGCAGTAAAATATGCCATTCAGCAACGGAAGCTCCGATGGATTATTTAGAAAAACTACTTCTTTGTAAAAATCTTTTACCTGTTTATACTGGATATCTCTAAAGGGATTGTGAGGTTCAATAATTATAAGCTTAACCTTAAAATTTTTTTTTGTCAGATACTGCCCTATATCTGCCGCCAGATGCCCTCTGCCTGCTCCTGCTTCAATAAGATATATATCCTTCTCACCTATTTCGCTAATAAACTCTATAAACTGTTTCGCTATGGTATGACCAAAAATGCTGTGCACACAGGGGCTTGTGTAAAAATCTCCCGACTTTCCAATAGGTAGATTATCTTTTCTATAATATCCATACTCGGGATGGTAAAGACAGAGCTCCATAAACTTAGAAAAGCTGATGGGACCTGTCTTTTTAATCTCTTCAATAATAATATTTTTCAATGACCTGTTCATAAAATTTAGATACCAAGAAGACTGCTTCCCAGTATGGCTCTTGCAAAAAGACCAATTGCATATTTTATTGCCTGCTCATCAAAATCGTAATAGGGGCTATGGAGTGAAAAATCATTTTTTTTGCCACCTACAAAGACATAAGCACCTGGCACCTTTTCCAGATAGACTGAAAAATCCTCTGATCCCATAAGCGGCCTTAAATCAATCACACTGTCTTTTCCAAAAAAAGTTCTTGATATATCCTTTAAGAAACTGCAAACCTGCGGTGTATTTTTTAAGGTTGGATAGCAGTTTTCATAAACAAGCTCAATGTCAATGCCATAGCTAAGAGACATACCTTCCAGCATAGTTTTTATCTTTTCATGAATAAAACTACCTGTCTGTTTTGAAAAGGTTCTTACTGTCCCTTTTATAACTACCTCATCCGGTATAATATTGAAGGCATATCCGCCTTTTATCTCTCCACAGGAGATAACCACGGGCTCAAAGGGGGTAATCATCCTTGATACAATATCGTTCAGGGAACACACAATCTTTGATGCTACAAGAATGGTGTCTACTGTTTTCTCTGGAGTAGATGCATGACCACCACTACCCTTAACCTTTATAACAAACTCATCACAGGCGGCCATTGCAGGACCTTCAATAATGGCAAAACTGCCAGCAGGTATGGCTGGAAGAATATGAAAACCCAGGATAAGATCTATATTTTTCAGCACCCCTTCCTCTATCAGATAGCTTGCCCCGCCTCTGGGAGGTTTCTCCTCCGCTGGCTGAAAGATAAATCTTACAGAACCGGAAAACTTATCTTTAATTTTAGTAAGAAGCATGGCAAGCCCGAGCACTATTGCCATGTGCCCATCATGTCCGCAGGCGTGCATATATCCGGGATTTTCTGAGGAAAAGTCAAGCTCAGTTTTCTCTTCTATGGGCAGGGCATCCATATCTGCCCTGATCGCAATATTCAATCCCTTTTTTCCTGTGTTTAAATCGGCTACAACTCCTGTATTGAAAACATATCTGGGCTCAAGTCCCATCTCTGAAAGACGGTCAAATATATATCTTGAGGTTTTAACCTCATTATAAGCCGGCTCTGGTATGGCATGAAGCGCCCTTCTTACGCCTATTGCATAGGGCATGATGTGATTTATCAGCTCTTTTATCTCCATACAAACTCCTTTTTCCTGATTTTATAACATTTTACTGGAAAAAGCAAAAATAAGCTTTTTTTCAAATTTGACCTAAATCAATGTTTATTAATTTTTAAATGGTATACTTATTATTAATAAAATAACAAAAAGGAGGAAAAGATGTTTTGTAATCAGTGTGAACAGACAGCTCATGGAACAGGCTGTACAACTTTTGGAGTATGTGGAAAGGATCCAGATATCCATTCCTTGCAGGAGATTCTCATTTACGGGCTAAAGGGGATAGCTGCCTATGCCTATCATGCAAAGGAGCTGGGATTTAGGGATCAGGAGGTAGATGATTTTCTTAAAGAGGGGCTTTTTAAAACTTTAACCAATGTGTCCTTCGACCTAAACGATCATTTATCAGCCATACTAAAATGCGGAATGATGAATCTGAAAGCCATGGAGATCCTGGATAAAGCCCATATTGAGAGATATGGCAATCCTACTCCCGTTGAAGTTTTTACAGGCACAAAAGAAGGATACGGCATAGTAGTAACAGGTCATGATCTGCTTGATCTTGAAGAGCTTCTTAAACAGACCGAGGGGAAAGGTATTAATATCTATACCCATGGCGAGATGCTTCCGGCTCATGCCTATCCAGAGCTAAGAAAGTATAAGCATCTTGTGGGTAATTACGGTGGTGCATGGCAGGAGCAAAAAAGGGAGTTTGATGAGTTCCCGGGCTGCATACTTGCGACTACTAACTGCATACTGATACCTAAGGAAAGCTACAAAGACAGGCTATTTACCTGCGGCATAGCCAATGTGCCCGGAGCCACCCATATAAAAGAAAGGGATTTTACACCACTTATAGAATATACACTCAAGCATACTAAACCTCTTAAAGAAACTCCGGGAAAGAAGATAATGACAGGTTTTCACCATACTTTTATTCTAAGCATAGCTGACAAGATTGTAGATGCCGTAAAATCTGGAAAGATAAAGCATTTTTATCTAATAGGCGGATGCGACGGTGCAAGACCTGGTAGAAACTACTACACAGAGTTTGCGGAGTTAGTTCCAAAAGACTCTGTAATTCTTACCCTTGCCTGCGGAAAATACAGATTTAATAACCTTGATTTCGGAGATATTGACGGTATTCCCAGACTAATAGATATTGGTCAGTGTAATAATGCCTATAGCGCCATTCAGGTAGCTGTTGCCCTTTCAAAGGTCTTTCACTGCGATGTAAACGATCTACCTTTGAGCCTGATTCTTTCATGGTTTGAACAGAAAGCGGTGGCAATACTGTTGACGCTGCTTGCCCTTGATATCAAAGGAATCAGGATCGGACCTTCTCTGCCAGCCTTTGTCTCTCCAAATGTGCTCAAAGTTCTTCAAGAAAAATATGACCTCAAACCCATAACTACTGCAAAAAATGACCTGGAAGATATTTTGAATAGCAAATAGTTTAACCGGAGGGGTAGTCAAGCTACTGCCCCTCCTTTAAAAGGACAGGCTATGAAATGGAACGAAGATGTAGAGAAAGAGCTTGAAAAGATCCCCTTCTTTGTCAGAAAAATGGCAAAAAAGGCTATAGAAGAGATGGCAAAAAAAGAGGGGAAAGAGACGGTTGATATGGAAACCTATCTGAAAGCAAAGGAAAAATATCTTGGTATTACAGAAAAAAAAGAAGATACCATAAATATCGCTGTGGTTAGATGCAATATTGTGTCTGAAACATGCCCAGGTGTTGGTTGTCTTAAAGCCTTTAATGATAGGCGGGTTCATTTTGAAAGATACAAAGGAAAAAAGGTGGAACTGATCGGATTTTTTACCTGTGGCGGCTGTTCAGGCAGGAGAGTTCATAGACTCGTCGAGACACTTAAAAACTATAATCTTCATGTGGTACATCTGGCATCATGCATGCTTTTCGAGGGAGACTATCCTAAATGCCCATTTAAAGAGCTTATTAAAAAAGATATTGAAAATCAGGGTGTTGAAATAGTTGAAGGTACCCATCATTAATCAGCTAAATCAAGAAATGCAGTATAACTGGTAGGGTTAAAAAAGAAACTAAAGTTGTTACCACTATGGCAAAAGCAACGAGAGTAATATCCAGTCCAAACACTGTAGCCACAAGCAGTGACAATACCATAGACGGCATCCCGCCTTCCAGTGTGACCGCATAAAGAGCTGTTCCTGTTAATCCTATAAATCTTCCCGCCAGAAAGCTAACTATAGGTGAAATAATGAGTTTTAAAATACAGACAGGAATGAGAAGATAGATATGGGAAGGTTTTATAAAGGAAAGAGATAGTCCTATGCTAAAAATCATAAGCGGTACCACAACCTGACCAAGCATCTCAGTTGCTTTAGTTATAAAAGATGGCAAAGGTAGGGAAAGAATATTTACCGCCAACCCTGAAATAATACCCCACAAAGGTGGAAGTGAAAAAATCTTTTTAACCATTTCAGCAAATCCGGGACTTTTTTTACCTCCAAAATGTGCGGCAATCCTTGCACCAGCCGTCCATAAAAATGGAGTTGTGGCAAGAAGATCGTAGTAAAGCGGATACCTGGCTGTCTCATGTCCAAAAATACCAGTAATGATCGGTAGCCCGAGATAGGTCACATTTCCAAATACGGAAGTTAGAATGACCGCACCCCTCTCAGCAGAGCTGAGCCGGGAAAAAAAATTATATATTAACAGACTTAACAGGGTTACAATCGAAAGAGTAATAATTGCTGTTACAGGCACGAGAGCTATTTCAGCACTAACCTCAGCCTTTGACATTACAGAGAAGCCAAGCACCGGCAGAAATAGATAAAAAACTGACGTATTAATACTTAATCTCAACTTCTCTGATTCAATCCCACCAGGTTTTATAATTCTAAAGGCAAGACCTGAAAAGATTATTAGAAAAAAGGCAAAGATAACATCATTCATATGAGTATTATAAAGTAAGTTTCAATGGTCATGTATAGTTTAATTTCATCATTCATTTAAAAATTTACAGAGCTGTCTTTTTTTTGCTATTATAGCAACTGATACTGATTTAGCGGAGGTACTATGGCGGAGATTAACAAAGATCTGGTCAGATATGTGGCATCCCTTGCAAGACTTTCTTTTGACGAAGAAGAGCTTGATGATTTTACCACCAAATTCAAAAGAATACTTGAATATGTAGAAAAGCTGGGCGAGCTTAACGTTGATAATGTTGAACCAACCTATCATGTTATGCCTGTAAGCTATTCTATGAGAGAAGATTTAGTTGAGCCGTCTCTAAATATAGAAAAAACCCTTAAGAATGCACCTGATAGAAAGGAAAACTTTTTCAGAGTTCCAAGAGTGGTAGAGTAAAGGAGGATCAATGGATTTAAAAAATTTAGGGCTCTGTGAGATAAGCAGGCTTCTTGAAAATAATGAGGTTAGTTCAAAGGAGATTACCGAGCTCTTTTTAAAACAGATAAAAAATACAGGAGAAAAAACTAATGCATTTATAACCCTGTGCGCAGAGTATGCGCTGGAGAGGGCAGAAGAGGCTGATAAAAAGAGAAAAATCGGCGAGAAAGGGAGATTCCTGGGTGTGCCTCTGGCTATAAAGGACAATATCTGCACAGAAGGTATCAGAACAACCTGCGCATCAAAGATTCTTCATAATTTTGTTCCTCCTTACAATGCTACGGTAATTGAGAGGTTGAAAGTCAGCGGAGCCGTATTTTTAGGGAAAACCAATATGGATGAGTTTGCTATGGGTTCATCAAATGAAACATCCTATTTCGGTCCGGTCAAAAACCCATGGGATTTTGAGAGGATCCCTGGAGGCAGTAGTGGCGGTAGCGCTGCAGCAGTTTCTGCAATGGAAGCTCCGGCAGCTCTT
>JBEQAF010000099.1:0-6227 GCA_041640455.1 bacterium | reverse complement strand
TCATTCCAAACTGGTAAATATGTCTATACCAGGTGCCAGACAAATAAGTTAAAAGTGAGTCTGCCTATATTTTAATGTCAAACCTTTATTGACAACCGTTATTCCCTGTGATATATTACGGCATGACCAAAAGATACTCTTTAGAAAAGCATGAGCCAAAAGATGTCCCTACTTATAGTGATATATCAAGTAGTAAATGCGAAGGATATGAGCTAATCGGAAGAATATGGGTAAAAGGCAAAGAAGGAACATTTCTTGGCTATGGCAGGGTAGTTCTACTTGAAAGAATAAAACAGTATGGCTCTATTTCAATGGCTGCTAAGTCTATGCAGATGTCATATAGAGCAGCCTGGGAGCTGGTAGAGTCCATGAACAAACAGTCAACAACTTTGCTTGTTGAAACAACCACAGGCGGAAAAGGGGGAGGAGGAGCTCACCTTACTGAGGCTGGAGAAAGGGCAATTGAAGCTTTCTGGAAGCTTTATAAAAAGTTTGAAGAGTTTTTAAAAGAGGAGATTAAAGAGTTTAATTTTTAAATTTTTTGCTCAGAGTAATGGATGGGAAAGCAAAATTAAAATTAAGGAGCATTTATAGTGTTTAAGATGTTTTTAGGTTTAATTATGTGTTTTTTTATGGCAAACTCTGTTTTAGCTACAGAAAGACTAATGGTATTTGCAGGAGCAGCAAGCAAGCCACCAACCGAAGAAGCGGCAAAGGCATTTGAAAAGAAAACAGGCATAAAAGTGGATATAGTATTCGGTGGCTCGGGTTATGTTCTTTCTCAAATGATCCTCGGCAAAAAAGGTGATATTTATTTTCCTGGCTCATCAGATTATATGGAACGGGCAAAAAAGAAGGGAGTGGTATATCCTGAAACTGAAAAATATGTTGTTTATCTTGTGCCTGCAATCAATGTCCAGAAAGGGAATCCAAAAAACATAAGGAGTTTAAAAGATCTTATTAAACCCGGCATTAAGATAGCTATTGCAAACCCGGAAGGTGTATGCGTCGGCGCGTATGCGGTTGAAATAATAGAAAAAAATCTTACAGCTGAAGAAAAGGCTCAGTTTAGAAAAAATCTTAT
Source organism: bacterium (assembly GCA_041640455.1). Classification (GTDB taxonomy): domain Bacteria; phylum CALINM01; class CALINM01; order CALINM01; family CALINM01; genus JAOAGA01. Next base: position 5,143 of record JBEQAF010000099.1, on the reverse strand, counting down.
AAACTATACAGAGAGTTGCGAAAAGACCGCAACTGCCATATCTCTGAAGATGGTAGACGCTGTAATAGGCTGGAGGGTATTTCATTATTGGGATCCTGAAAAGATAGAGACCATACCTTTTAAAAAATCAGAGATTTCCCGTATAGGTTACATTCCTATTGCCATATCTAAGTTTACCCAGAATAGAGAACTTGCTCAGAAATTTATCGACTTTTTACTTTCTGAAGAAGGTAAGGCTATTTATAGAAAGTATAATTATTTTATGACATCAGATGAAGCAACTAAATGGATTGGTGAAGAAAAGCCCGTTGGAGGAGAGTATATAGTCCCTAAGGAATGGCTTAAAAAATGAACTTAAAAAGGATTTCAATATCTTTTGCAATTTTGATATTTATCCTCTATGCCGGGCTGGTGGTTTCTCTATTTTATTATTATGAGGGATCTCTTTTCTGGGAGACCCTTCTTTCAGAGAGAACGCTTTTTTCAATTAAGATTAGCCTGATTGCTGCCACGGTTGCAACATTGTTGTCTATCTTTATTTCGCTACCAGCAGCATATGGACTTTCGAGATATGACTTTAAGGGTAAGAATCTTATTGACACCATACTTGAGCTGCCAATGATAGTGTCACCAGCAGCTCTTGGAGCTATACTTCTCATATTTTTTAATACTCCAGCAGGAATCTGGATTCAGGATAATTACACCCAGTTCATATTTACTGCAAACGGCATAATCCTTGCCCAGTTCATAACTACAGTTGGAATTTCTACAAGACTTATTAAATCAACGCTGGATGAAATACCTCATAGATATGAAGATGTGGCGCGATCACTTGGAGCTCCTCCTCTAAAAGCATTTATGACCATAACGCTTCCACTTTGTAAGAAAGGCATTATAGCGGCATCTGTGCTTACCTGGGCAAAAGCTATCGGTGAATTTGGCGCTACAATCACAATAGCAGGTTCAATGGCGATGAAGACCGAGACACTACCGATAGCCATCTTTATGAAGCTTGCAACCGCCGATATTGAGGGCACGGTAGTCTTGATTTTAATACTTATTTTGATAGGACTTGTAACGCTTTATACCATCAGATTATTAATGCATAAGGATAGACATCGTGATTGAAATAAATGATATTGAAGTGCAAATAAAGGGGTTTTCTTTAAAAAATATATCTTTAACTATTCAGACAGGTTCATGCCACTGTTTAGTGGGTCCAACGGGTTGTGGAAAGACCACTCTTCTCGAGGCGGTGCTCGGGTTAAGGAGTATAAAAAAAGGAAAGATTCTCCTTGATAAGAAAGACATTACAACTCTGCCAGTCCACGAGAGAGGATTTTCTTATGTGCCACAGGATCTTGCAATATTTCCACATTTAACAGTTGAGGAAAATATCCTTTATGGCATAAAGCATAGTAATTTATCGGACAAACAAAAAAGATATAAGTCAGGTCTTGAAATAGCTGAATCACTGGGGATTAATCATCTTCTCAAAAGAAAGGCTGTTAATCTAAGCGGCGGCGAACGTCAGCGAATAGCTCTTGCTCGTGCCCTTGCGCCAGGGCACAAATATCTTTTGCTTGATGAGCCTCTATCTGCGCTTCATGAGGGGATGAAGAAGGAGTTGTGGCTTTTGATTAAGGAATTACAGCGAAAGTATGATTTAACCATTCTTATGATAAGCCATGATATGGAGGAGACATGTTTTCTATCAGACAGCATTAGCGTTATGATTGATGGGACTATACATCAGAGCGATCTTCGGGAAAAGGTATTCAATATGCCAGCAACACAGAGTGTGGCTGAGTTTTTTGGAATTAAAAATATATTTAAAGCAGAGATAATAAAAACTAATGGAGATTTTGTTACATTGTACTGCCCTAAACTCTCATCTAAACTCGTTTTGCCTTCCAGCAGACTGATCGATGTTAATTTTGATGAGAAAGTATCAGTAAAGGTTGGCATACGACCTGAGAATATAATGGTGCTTAGAAAAGATAAAGAAAGTAGAGAAAAGGATAACATCTTGCACGGTAGAATAGAGAACGTCTTTGAAAAAGGCACCTATCATTTGATTATTTTTAGGCCCCATAATACACAAAGTACAATCGAGATAGAAATTCCTGATTATGCTTATAAGAAATGTGGTGTTAAAAAGGGGCATGATGCAGAAGTAGCCTTAAAAAAAGAATGCATATTTTATCTTAAGTAAATTCTAAGTTTAATCCATTACCACTTTTTCATATTATGCCAGCACACTTTTTTTTAAAACAAAAGAAACATTTTTTATTTAACAGCCCTTTCTAATAATGCTGTCCCGATAATCTTTTCAAAGGAAGAGACATTTAATATAGTAAGGATTATTTTAATGTTTTGTGAGGATAATAATATATAAAGCTTACCTTCTTACCATATTTAATTTGCTGGCTAATAACATATTAAACCTTGCTTTTTTATTAGAATTAATGAATACATCCAGCACCATGCTCATGACCTCCACAAGTGTGCTGTGGCAAAACCTCAGGTAATGATCCTGATTTAAGCAGCTCAACATTTTCTCTTACTCTTTCTGATTGGGCATGAAAAACCCTGATACCGGCATTGTTAAGCCTTTTAAGAGCACCTCTACCAATACCACCCACAATTACAGCATCAACAGAATGTCCGGCAATAGCCAATAAAGGATTGCACGCCCCATGCGCGTGATGTTGATTCATATTATTGACTATAGACAATTCATTTGTATCAGTGTCAATCAACATGAATAAAGGTGCTGAACCAAAATGGTTATAAATCTCACTCTCCATCCCATTATCATTTTTTAATGGAAAACAAACTTTCATCTTACTCCTCCTTTTTATATACAATCTCTTCAAATACAATGGCATTGCCTTCCACAAGAGCCATTGCTACCTTTTTACGTGCACTGGAAAGAATTCTCTGAACTGTCCCTCTCGATATTCCCATTCTTTGACCTGCTTCTTCCTGAGTAATGTCCTCCATATCACAGAGTCTCAAAACCTCAAGCTCGTCTCGATACATTACAATTTTTTTAATTTCAGTCATAGGAATGCCTGACGGCTTAAACGTCTTTCCTTTAAATTTGCATTCACAAAATCTCGATTTCTTATATCTCGGTGACATTTTTCAACCTTATTTTGTGCATATGCACATTATATGATTTGTAAAGAGAATATGTCAAGTATTATTTTTTATAGGTTTAACCTTATAACTTTTCCACAAAATTTATTGCCAATAGATTTAATTCTTTATGAATTATCTAAAACCAAGTTATAGCCCTGCCCCCGGCTCAAAGCAGGGCTATTTACCCAGTATACTACCTTCTCCAACCTGCCCATACAGGAATTCCAGAACTGTCCCTAAGTATTAGCTTTTGATCGGCTTTCATGATTTCAGCAGCAATTATTGCTGTTTTACCCATCATATTTACCCTCGAACCAGTAACCTGAACATTGTCACCTTTTTCTAACTTTATATCCAGTCTTTCAATGTACCAACCAGGGCCAAGGTGAACCGGGAGGGTTTCTTTCTCTGTTTTTAGTAAAAGCTGAATACCATAATTCATTCCTTTCATTGGCGTGATTTTATCAATCGATTCTATGATGCCTGAAACTGTTTCTACTGTAGCAGAATTATATAGCCTCTGATAATTTGTTCCCATACCCCATCCACCACTCCCTCGCCAGCCTTTCCATCCTTTCATGGGCTGTGCTAAGACAAGCGATGCAGAAAGAACCATTACAACTACAAGCAATAAACTAAAAAACTTTTTCATTCTCATATTTACCTCCTTGAGCCGGAAAATTAAATTTATTTTGGAACACATTTGTTTCCCTTTAGCCTTCTAAAGCTGATTTAACCTCAGCTATTGTTTTATTAACAACCAGCAAACATTTTCTAAAATTGCTAACAACTTCTTTCTCTTAATAATTTTATAGGCATAATACCAATTGGTTATGAAAAACTAATGAAAAAGTTATGAAAAGTTATGAATTTTATTTTTTAGATTTCTAAAATAAACTCCACAGTATTTTGGCAGCTATGCCATAAAGCACAATCCCTATTATTTTTTTACCTGACTTGTATTTAGTTTTTTATGCATTAGCCATGACCCTAAAAGTGCTCCAGAGATAGAACCAACAGCAGAGAATAGAAGCAGCTTCCAGTTTAAACTGCCAATCGCAGCATGTCCAAAAAAGCCAGACAGTGATGAAAACACCACGACAAATACTGTAGTGTCCGAAGCTTTTTTAGGATCAATACCAAGCCATATAAGGGTAGGTAGAATAAAATTTCCTCCACCTACTCAGAGTAGCCCACCTATATATCCCGCTACGATACCAAGAACGATGCCGATTTTTATTTCTTTTTTTGCGTTTGCCTGTGTATGTTCTCTTGCTTTAGGCTTGTAAAATAACATCATGGATGCAGCGAATATAAGAAATATCCCAAAAAAAAGCAGTAATGTCTTTCCTGGAAAAAACAGGGTTGAGTATGCGCCACGGGGAGAGAAGATAATGGCAAACAATATGATGGGTAAAGAGGTCCGGAACAAAATAAGCCTGTAACGGATATAATTGATTGAGGCAAAGGTCAGACTTATGGTATTCAATAGGAGACCTACAGCCATTGCCTCTGTCAGTGGTATGCCGAGCCAGTAGATGGTTGGAATCACAATAAAGGCAGAGCCAGGCCCTGCTATAGTCAAAACTGTGAAAAAAGTAAATACCAGTACTATCGCTATTAAATACAGCGTCATAGTCATATCTACTTTACAGTTGTCAGGGTTATTTTCTATGTCCAGAGCAATGAATACAGATTATCTGACCGTATTTAACCCTTGCGTTTCTCTCTACTACCATCTCACCGCAACTACTGCAGACAGTGGTGTCAAATGTATGAGGTTCATCTACCCATTCAAACTGAAAGATTTCGGAATGATTAAATAAATCTTCTGGACTGGCATTAATGACTCTTTCGAAAAGTGGCTGAACCAGGTCTTCCGGTACCTGAGATGCAGGAATATCGCTTTTTCTCATCTTCATGAACTCGGTCTCTTTATTTTTTTGCATAACCTCTACTTTTGGTATCACCCTTAGGCGCGGGATGACTTTTTGTC
>JBEQAF010000098.1:0-6379 GCA_041640455.1 bacterium | reverse complement strand
AATACTTCTCTAATCTCTTTATTATCTTCTGCCAGAAGTACTACCTCATTATTACCTGTTAAATCTTCTTCCCCTTTAGATTTTTTATTATTTTTTTGTTCTAATCTGTCAATTGAAGCAAGGGGTATAAGCACAAAAAATGAACTTCCTTTATTAATCTCCGACTCAACCCAGATGAAACCATTTAGCTGTTTTACTATGCCATAAACTACCGATAGCCCGAGTCCTGTCCCTCTACCTTTCTCCTTAGTTGTAAAGAAAGGTTCAAATATCTTATCTATGACGTCTTTAGATATTCCCTGCCCCGTATCGGAAACCTTAAGTAAGGCATATTTTCCTGGATTAATAGTAAAATTTTCTTTTTCAATTTCGGATTGCACATCAAACTCTTTAGTTTCTATGATAATTTTGCCACCATCGGGCATGGCATCTTTTGCGTTTACGACAAGATTCATAATTACCTGGTTAATTCCTGATTGGTCTGCAAGAATTATTAATTTTTCAGGGCTAAGTCGGGTTTCTATAATAATATGCTCTCCAATTACCCTTTTTAAAAGCTTTTCCATTTCTGCAATTATTAAGTTCAGATCCATCAGCTTCAGATCAAACATCTGTTTACGACTAAAGGCAAGGAGGCTTCTGGTAAGATTTGTCGCTTTTTTTGAAAGAGAAAGTATGTTATCAACATCCTTGATCACCCTTTCCCTATCTTCCAGTTCTGACTTTATGAGATAGCAATACCCAATGATACCTGTTAGGATATTATTAAAGTCATGGGCAACACCACCAGCCAATAATCCCAGTGATTGCATCTTTTCAGTATGAGTCAAATTCTGCTCCATGTGCTTTTTATCTGTAATATCCATATTAATTATCAGCTTGCAGATATTATTATTGTCATATTTTATTGGCTTACAAATATGGTAGATCCATTTTTTACTACCCTTTTTATCGGTTATGCTGAACTCAAGTGTTGAGACTTTAGAGTTGAATGAATTTTTAAGATGAGAGCTATATTTCTCCTTAAACTCATCATCAACAATATTAACTAAAAGATCAGGGTTATTAAAAAAGTCTTCTTTATCATAACCTGTTATTTCTTTCACCGATTCGGACATCATTAATATTTTCCCCTCTGAATTGATAATATACTGCCAGTGAGGTGAAGAATCAAAAATATTTAAAAGCCTGTGTTCTATACTATCTTGAATAAGCTGTTCCTTCTTAACTTTTTTATTCATTATGAGAATTATAATCAAGCCGCATAAATATGTAAAAACCCCTGCTAAAATCAGGTTTTTTCTTTCAGAATCAATATTAGCAATATAATCTCTAACAGGAATGGCAACTGTTATGGCACCCCTTATATCTCCCTTTTTATACCCCTGAACCCCATGACACTTAAGACAACTTTCTAATGCTATTATAGGTTTAAATAATCTAAGATAAGGCTCTCCATTTATATAAGTTAACTCGGTTATTTCTTCATTACCTGTTTTTATTTTTTGAAAGTTTTTTCTCTCCCATTCATCAGGCTCATTCAAAGGATTAAAAAATTTTTCACTCACAATTCTACTTATTATAGGCGGGGATGTTTCTTTTGCAACCCGTTCGAAAACAAGCCGCATCATATAAGCCGGGTTTATAAGAGTAAGTTTCTTACCATCTTTTGTTTCTATGATTTTGTCAGGAATATTAAGATAGGGATTGGGCTGAATTTTATCGATCGGAGCATATAGACCACCTAAATCAGAAACAAATTTTCTGTAATTGAGATTATGATCCCATATTCCTCTTGCATACATTACTGCACTCTTTAAATTTCTTTTTTCAACCCCCATATAAAGCAAAGAGGTAACCAGTAAAACTGCTAAAGTCCAACATAATAATATAATCCTGAAATGTTGTTTTATGATGCCATTTTTCATTTGTTTAATTATATAATCTTTTTAAAAAATCTCAAATTTTACTAATTTAAAATAGCTAAACTCTCAAAAATGTTTTTAAAATATAGTTTTATAATAGATAAAAAAAGAGGAAGGGCTTTGCCTTCCTTGGGGGAAAATAAGAACGAATTATGTTTATAATATATCATTTAAAAACACCTATGTCAATAATAAAATTGTGTTTTAAAAAAATATAAATACAGACATATTAATCTTTTTGATATGCTCTTTTTTCAAAAAATAATAAATACGAATATAAAGTTTTTTTAATTGCTTAACCAATTTTTGAAGAAAAAAATTTATACATAATGACTATAGCCTCATAAAGTTTAACACAGTTGATATATTGCCAGAAGTTAGCAGACATATAGCCTCATTAGATGACATGCCTTTGAATTTCTGTTTCTATTTATTTTGGATCCCAAACTTAAATGTGATATAAAATCTGACGAAAAATCTAATGCTTGAAAAAAAACATTCATTAAATATAATTTTATTAATGAAAAAGATTCTGCTTGCCCTTACTCTATTTTCATTTATTATTACTGACTGCAGTTCACAGGAAAATATACGCATAATAAGACTCACTGATTATAATGCTGTTACTTTTAAAAATCTTATTAATGATATTTCAGACAGTCAGGTAATATTTATTGGTGAGCTACATTCAGAAAAGTCTCACCACCAGTTTCAGCTTTCGGTAATTGAGGCATTGAATAATAATCGCAAAAGTCTGGCAATCGGTCTTGAAATGTTCAGGGAGATTGATCAGAAAATCCTTGATGACTGGGTTGCCGGAAGGCTGGATGATAACAGCTTTATTAGAAGCTTTTATGATAACTGGGGGATTAACTGGGGGCTTTACAAGGATATTTTTTTATTTGCTAAGAAAAATAATATTCCTCTTATAGGACTGAATGTGCCCAAAGAGATTACAAAAAAAGTAGGGAAATCAGGTTTTGAATCTCTTACCAGAGAAGAGCTAAAAAATCTACCGCCAAATGTGACATGCCAGATTGACAGGAGATATATGGAACTATTAAAGCTTGTTTTTCAGCATAAAAATGAAAATAACAAGGAGTTTAACAATTTTTGCGAAGCACAGGTGCTTTGGGATCAGGCAATGGCATATTATCTTGACAGGTACCTTAAATCAAAAAAAGATGTCACGGTGGTAGTTTTAGCTGGAACCATTCATTCATGGAAATATGGTATTCCCAAGCAGTTGGAAAAGTTCGGAAGATACAAAATTACATCAATAGTTCAAGATAACCCTTTTTACAGCAATAAAGATGTAACTATAGACGAAGCAGATTATATGGTTTTACACAGAAAAAGTAATTAAGACTTTGCGGTTTTTAAAATCTCAATGACCTCATCTATCTTATCAGGAGCAAAGGTTACACCCTTTTTAGTAGGCTTCCATTCACCCTCATCGTTCTGAAAATAGATTCTTATGTCAATATAATCCTTATTTTTAAAGCTTTCCTTTGAAATTCTGATAATTTCAGTTGCGTTCTTTTGAATCTCTCCTAAAACCATAAATAAACTCCCTAATTTTTAAAAATATTATTTATGAAAAATTTTTGTTGTCAAGAAAAATATTTCTCATATACCAGATAGGTATAGACATATTAACCAGTTTTTTGATTTTATTGAAATAAAAATGCAAAGGAAACCATAAGCAGGAAAGAGGCTTTCCAAAGAATCCTTGATATAATGAAGAGACTGGGTTCCCACTGGCAGAGGAAGGTTAGACCACTTATTTTAAGATTAATGACTGTGCCATATTGGTTTTAAATTTTTATTTATCTAAAAAATCAGATAAAATTATTTAAACCTGTTAAGAGAGGGCAGATAAAGTCAAATAATAAAAGCCCTGTAATTAAGATGGGTTAGTCTTTTTAGATGATTAGACAAAGGAGAGTATAAGATGGCAAAAAAGAGTTCAAATGGAGCCAATCTGGGCTTTGAACAGAAGCTCTGGCAGGCAGCCGATAAACTTCGCAGCAACATGGATGCTGCCGAATACAAACATGTGGTGCTTGGATTGATTTTCTTAAAATACATCTCAGATGCGTTCATAGAAGTCTATAATGAAGTAATAAAGGATGAACTCGCTGATCCTGAAGACAAAGATGAATATATTGCAAGAAGGGTTTTCTGGGTACCACAGAATGCGAGATGGGATTATCTCCAAGCAAATGCAAAGAAACCTGAAATAGGTGAAATTATAGATAAGGCGATGGATCTTATTGAACAGGATAATCCTTCACTAAAGGGAGTGCTTCCTAAAAACTACGCCCGCCCCGCATTGAACAAACAGAGACTGGGTGAACTTATTGACTTAATCGGAACCATAGGTTTAGGAGATAAAGAAAATAAGAGTAAAGACATATTGGGAAGGGTGTATGAGTACTTTTTAGGTCAGTTTGCAGATGCCGAAGGAAAGAAGGGTGGACAATTCTATACACCGAGAAGTATTGTGATGCTCCTTGTTGAGATGCTTGAGCCTTATAAAGGCAGAATTTTTGACCCATGCTGCGGCTCAGGAGGTATGTTTGTCCAGAGCGAAAAATTCATAGAGGCACACGGTGGAAAAATTGGCGATATTTCAATCTACGGACAGGAAAGCAACCAGACAACCTGGCGTCTTTGTAAAATGAATTTAGCCATAAGAGGCATAGATGCAAACATTAAGTGGGGAGATTCTTTCCATAATGACCAATTCAAGGATTTAAAAGCAGATTTTATCCTTGCCAATCCTCCTTTTAATGATTCTGACTGGGGCGGAGAACTTTTACAGGATGATGTACGCTGGAAATATGGAGTTCCTCCCCAAGGAAATGCAAACTTTGCCTGGATCCAGCATTTTATCCATCACCTGTCACCAACTGGTACTGCAGGTTTTGTCCTTGCCAATGGTTCGTTAAGCTCTATGACCTCCAATGAAGGAGAAATAAGAAAGAATATTGTTGAGGCAGACCTTGTTGATTGCATTGTTGCCTTACCTTCGCAGCTATTTTATAACACCATGATACCAGCCTGCCTGTGGTTTGTTACAAAAGACAAAAAAAATCGTAAATTCAAAAACAGACAGGGAAAAGTCCTCTTTATTGACGCAAGGAAAATGGGCGTGATGGTGGATCGAAGACATAGAGAACTCACCAATGAGGAAATAAAAAAAATTGCAGACACCTACCATGCCTGGAGAGGAGAAAACGGACTTGAATATCAAGACATTCCAGGGTTTTGCAAGTCCGTAGCACTGGAAGAGATCAGAAAACACAACCATATTCTCACCCCTGGCCGTTATGTCGGCACCGTAGAAGAGGAAGAAGACGACGAAGCATTTGAAGAAAAGATGAAGAAGCTGACATCAGAGCTTGCAAAGCAAATGGAAGAAGGCAAAAGGTTGGATGAAGAGATAAAAAAGAATTTGGAGAGCATAGGATGGGAAATATGAAAAAACCAAAACCCAACCTCAAATATGCCAGCCCACAGTGCGTAGATAAACAAACCGAAATTGTATATCTAACACAAGAGTGGGAGACAAATTAAAATGTACAAGGAAATGAAGAAAAAAATAGAACTCCTTCTCCAAAAAGATGAAAGCATTAATTTAGAATTCAAAGAATGTAAAGATAAGGTTCCTAAAAGCCTCTACGAAACGATCTGTGCCTTTTTAAATAGATATGGCGGTGAAATCCTTCTGGGAGTTAATGATAAAAAAGAAATTACAGGAATAGACGATGTTGAAAAAATAAAAAAAGAGATTATATCGAGCATAAACAATCCTCAAAAAATAAGCCCACCTGTTTATCTCTCAATTGAAACTGTTGAAATAGAAAATAAAAAAATACTCTATCTCTATGTGCCACAAAGTTCGCAGGTGCACTCCTGTAATGGTAAAATTTATGACAGAAACGAGGATGGAGATTTAGATATTACAGGTAAGCAGTCGCTTATAGAACAAATTTATTTGAATAAACAAAGCCAGTATTCAGAAAATACCATTTATCCTTATTGTGAAATCACTGATTTAAGAAAAGATTTAATCGAAAAAGCCCGTAAACTTGCAATTATCAGAGATGGTAACCATCCCTGGAAGTCTTTAACTAATTTTGAATTACTGAAAAGTTCAAGATTATATACAAAAGACTTTAAAACAGGCAAAGAAGGTTTTACACTTGCGTCTATTTTACTTTTTGGAAAAGACGAAACAATACTATCTGTTGTTCCCCACCATAAAACCGACCTGATTGTAAGACGAGTCAACCTTGATAGATATGATGATAGAGATGATGTAAGAACCAATCTTATTGAAAGTTTTGATAGAATAATGACATTCAGCGAAAAACACCTGCCAGATCCCTTTTATTTAGAAGGAAGTCAGAGAATCAGTTTACGAAGTAAAATTATGAGAGAAATTG
>JBEQAF010000097.1:0-6476 GCA_041640455.1 bacterium | reverse complement strand
CTTAATCTTTGGCTCCTCTTTTTTCTCCTCCACTACAGGTGCTGGCAATGGCTTTTCTTCAGCTACTGGCTTGACCTTTTCTTCTGCCTTTTTAACTTCCAGTTCAGTCTTTTCAACAGGTCTGGGCTCAGGCTTAACCTCCTCCTTTTTCTCCTCCGCCTTTACTATCTCAACCTTTGGCTCCTCTTTTTTTACCACAGGCACTGCAGGCGGTGCAGCAGGTATCGGTGGTTCGGCTTTAACTATCTCTTTAGTCTTTTCCTTTGGCGTAACCAGCTCTCTTTCCTTACTGAACTGGATCACAATATCGCTGCCCACCTTTTCGGTTTTATAACTAAGCGGCTCTTTTAGCATAGCTACAAATCGAACTCTGTTTTCTTCCTCAGGCTTTACCTGATATAGTGTGAAACTGTTTAAAAGATTGCTCACCTCTTTTGTGTCATAGGTCTTCTCAATACTCTTAGCCAGTCTGACCATTTTAAACTCAAACACGTAAATCAGATCACTCAGCTTATAGGTCTTATAATCGGCATCGTAGATATTTTTAAATCGGAAAACATTTTTTGACGGCTCAGGGATAAAATCCACATTATCAAGAGTAAGGTATCTGGGTTTTTCTTCTTTCTTTTCTAAAACCTCTGTTGACAGCTCAACCACAAGCTTATCCGACTCAGCTCTGGTAACAAACAGGGGCATTTTATCAGCATTTATGTCCAGAAAAACCCTCGTAAGATTCGGATAGGGTTCTACCCTTATTGACCTTATTAAGCCGTTTTTAACATTAAAAAATTTGTCTTTAAGCTGATATTTAGCACTTTGAATATCCAGCACAAGCCTTAAAGGGGCTTTCAACACGTAACTCAAAGCCTCCGCCTTTCCAGAAGTTTCAAATATAACCACAAATCTGCTTAGATCTCCCGAGTAGATTATGTTGTTTACCGTAACAGGCTCTAAAGCAACCTCCTGTCTGGCAGGCTCAAGATCCTCCTTTTTTATTGATATGGCTACGCCCTGAGAGAGACGTTCAATGGAAAATTCTGGTTTTTTATTAAATATTATCTCTATCTTACCAGTAAAATTCTCCTGTCTCCCCAGCTGGGTCACCTTGTAGGATTTTATAACTCCCTGATTGATTTCTTTTGTTCCTGTAAAGTTGCCAAAATCTATTACCGGGAACTCAACAGTGAGTTTATAGGGGTTTTCATCACTGTAGCTTGTATAGATCAGACTTTTATCGGCAAAAATCTTAAATATAAAGGACTGATTTTCCTCCACAAAGTCAATGGACTGAACCTTTACTCTCAGTTTATCAATATTGGTTTGTGAAAAGGCTCTTGAGATAAATGCTATGTTTAATATTAATATACAGATTAAAATTTTTTTCAGGCTCATAGTGCCTCTCCTATCTACTCTTTTTAATAGGTATAAATCTTTCGCTTTTCTTTTCCTTACCCCTATCGTCTATCACTATCTCCTCGATATAAACACCATCGGATGTTATTTTTTTTATCTTTGCATCTTCCTGACCTATAGGAGCACCCTCCTTCACAACCCATCCCTTACCTTCAGGATCTTCAAATATGGCGCTCTTTACCTTCTTGTTTACCAGAATTCCTATAAGATTGTATTTTTCTATCTCATATTTCTCCGTAGGGGCTGTTCTCTGCTTTTTTGGCCTTATCTGCTTTAGCTGAGTCTGTACTATGGGTGTATAAAAGGGGTCTCTTATACCATAAAAATTATATCTCGGCATACTGGCAAGCTTTGCTGAGATAGTCTGAAAGGATATGGCAGGCTTAGATGTGATATTTTTCATTGCCTCAATCTTTGGAGAAGCAGGCGCATTCTGTCCCCCATCCTGAGCCTGCTTATCACAGGCTGAAATTATGATTAAAAAAATGATAAAGGTTAGTAAGCTATTTTTTCTCACCCTTCTTTTCCTCTTTCTTGGGCATCTCTTCGGGGTTTAAAAACCTGAATGTGATCGCCTTTGTGTCTACAGCAAGAATAATCTTTCCTTCTTTTGGCACTGGATTTTTTATATTTACGTCTTTAATATGAATAATTCTCGGATATCTTGCGATGGTTTGAAAAAATTCGCCCGTATCCCTGAAGCTACCGCTAAACCTTAATGTGATAGGTATCTCGGCATAAAAATCCTTTTTTATTTCCTTTTCTGGTTTAAAACTAAGTATTTCAAGATTATATCTTTTCAGGTTATTCTCAATGGAAGAGACTACAGAAGGGATCTCTTCCGTATTAGGCAAAACTGTCATGGAATATTTTAACTCCTTTTCCAGCCTTGCCACTTCTTCTTTTAATCTCGGAAGGTTTGCTGCATCTCTTTTTTTCGCATCCCTTTTCTGAGTTAGCTCATTAATCTCATTATTTATGGTCTTAAAGAATTTATATTTGTTGTATCCCACAAGCCCAGCATATAAACCAAATACCAGTAACACAAATACTGAAACCACTATTATCTTAATCTTCAAGCTAAGATTTGAAATAAGCTCTAAGTTAATGCTTTTAAGATCAATTTTAAGGTTCAATGCCATCTATTATACCTTCGGACAGTTTAGATTAAATTTTATAACTTTAATGTTACCCTTCGTGGTCTGGTCAAGAGTTATCAGATTAACCTTTGAAAAAAGTCCCACCTTAGCCAGACGTTCCATAAAGTTTGACACATCGCTTGCAGTCTGAGCCTCCCCTTCAATGGTAAGCTCCTTGTCCTTATCCTGTATACTCAAAAGCCAAACATTATCAGGCACAGCTTCTGCTACTTTGTAAATCAGCTCTGTAGTTATTATCCTTCGGGTATTCAGGTCATTAATCACGTTAAGCTTTCTTTCTATCTCTGCCTTTTGTTCCTTAATCTTATCTATCTGCCCCAGTTTTTTATCAAGCTCTTTAATCTCGTCATTTAACGAATCTTTCTCAGCCAGTTTTGCCTTTTCAGAACTGACAACCTGCCAGTGAACTACACCAACAATAATTAGGGATAGCACCATAGCAGATGCCATGATTATTATCTGCATCATAACTTTCTCTTTCTTTTCTATCTCTCGGTAGGGGAGCAGGTTTATCTTTATCATTTGTCGCCCAGCCTCCTCATCCCGAGCCCCACCGATACGCCATACTGAGGAAAATTTGATAGGCTTTTCTTACTGTCTAAAGAAATGGTAGTAAAGGGATTTCCTATTATGACGTTTATGCCCGATTTGTTTTTTAAAATTTCAGGAAGTCCAGAAAGCATGGCAGTCCCACCAAACAAAACCACATTCTCTATTATGTCATTGGGATTGGTGTTATAAAAAAAGTCTATGGTCCTTTGGATCTCGCCAGTTAACACATTAACCTCTTCCTCAATTATCTCATTGACCTGCTTGGGATCAACATCTTTGTTAAGCCCCAGCTTAATCTCTTCAGCCTCTTCAAAGGTTACGCTGAGATTTTTCTGAAGTGCCTCTGTAATTCTGTTCCCCGCCACATTGACTGTTCTTGTAAAGATTGAGTCGCCAGATTTTGTAACATTAATATTGGTAAAGCTTGCTCCTATGTTGCAGAGAAGATTGGTCTTATTGGTAAGATTGGGGTAGTTAATCTCAAACATGTTTTGAATGGCAAAGACATCTATATCAACTACAAGCGGCTCAAAGCCCAGCTCTCTAACCACCAGGAGATAATCGTTTATGAGCTCCTTCTTTGCGGCAACAAGCAGAACATCCATCTGCCCCTGTACATGTTCTGATGCTCCCAGAATCTTAAAATCCACAAATACATCCTGAATGTTAAAAGGTAGATACTGTTCCGACTCCCACTGGATGGAGTTAGCAAACTCTTCTTCAGTAACTATGGGGACTGATATTTTTTTTACAATTACGCTCTGTCCAGAAACAGATAATGCCACATTTTTTGCTGAAGGCTTGGTCTCAGCTATAAGCTCCCTTAGCACTTCAGTAATAGCAACATTATCCATTATGGCGCCATCAATAATGGTTTCCTTTGGAACTTTTTTAATCCCAAGATTCTTTATCTTATAATCCTTTCTCCCCTTTTTAAGCTCCACTATCTTTACGGAGTTTGAACCTATGTCAAGCCCAAAAAGATCCTTTTTTGACCTGAAGAGATCGCTAATCATCTAAAAACACCTTGTTTTTGTCTTTAATGTCAATCCCCAGAGCCATCAGTATCTTCTTCTGAGTATCAAGCCTGCAGGGCTCGCCCTTTTCAACCCTTGCAATTGTGACAATCGATAGACCCGTTTTTCTTGCAAGCTCTGACCTGCTGATCAGTAGCTTTTTTCTCCATTCCTGTATCTTATTTTTAGGCACCTTTGCGCTCCCGATGTTAATAACCCATAAAGAATTGATATCAGACTTTTGTAATTATGTCAAACTTTTTTTTAAAATTTTATAATTTTTTATAAAATTTTTATAAGTTTTTTATAAATTTTTATCTAAAAAGTCCCATGAAAAATCTCTGAAATATTCTTTTATTTCATTGATCTTATCAACCGTGTTGGCGGATGGAACGAGAAAAAAATTTTTTACCTTAAGCATCTCGAGCTTGTCTTTTAATGGTTTGCAAAGATAAGACAGCGAATTGTCCCTTATCTCCTCTGCAGATCCCACTGTATATAAGATAAAATTATTGCAGAAACAGGTATAGCTATTGGAGTAAAAAAAACCTTCTCTCTTTGAAAGATCTATCTTTTTGTTCAGAATGAATCTTGTTATCTCTCCCTTTAAAAACCAGTCAAGATACGCTGTGGGTGCTGAAAGCGGTAATTCCTCCCTTTCTATTAAACAAACTATCAGATTAAAATGTTTTTCTAAAAAAATATATCTTTTAGAAATGTCTATATTCTAACCCTCCTGCTGTTTTTTTTGAACGTAAGACTGGTAAAACCTATCGAGTATGCCGTTAATAAAAGCCTTTGAATCTTCGGTACCAAACTTTTTTGCAAGCTCAACTGCTTCGTTTATTGCCACTTTATATGGCACATCCGCTGAATACAGAAGTTCATAGGCAGCAAGTCTCAATATTGCCTTGTCAACCTTGTGCATTCTATCGAGAGCCCAGTTTTTTGATAGTTTCTGTATCTTAAGGTCTATATCGGTTAGATTTGATATAACTCCTCTTACTATATGGTTTGAGTAGCTCTTTACATCATCTTTCTCTTCTTTTTCGGACTCCCAGTAAACGTTTATACAGTCCTCTGGTGAATAGCCAGACATCTCTATCTGATAAAGAATTTTAACAGCATTCTCTCTCGCAAGTCTTCTGTTTTTCATTTTAAATCTGAAATAAGCCTCCCCATCTCTATTGCCGCCACTGCCGCATCGTATCCTTTATTTCCTGCTTTTGTTCCTGCCCGTTCAATTGCCTGTTCAATGCTATCGGTTGTAAGAACCCCAAAAATTACAGGTTTTCCAGATTCGAGAGATACCTGAGCGACCCCTTTTGAGACCTCTGCTGCCACATAGTCAAAATGCGGCGTGTTCCCTCTGATAACTGCTCCGAGAGCTATAACTGCGTCATAATTTTTCTGGACCAGTTTCTTGCACATAAGGGGGATCTCAAAGGATCCGGGCACTTTGTAAATATCAATATGATCCTCCGACACATTATGTCTTTTCAAACCATCAATAGCTCCAAGCAAAAGCTGTTCCGATATGAAACTGTTAAATCTGCTGACTACTATAGCTATTTTTAACCCCTTCCCATCCAGTTTTGCTTCAAAAACCTTCATTCTTTCCTCCTAAATATTTTCTATCAAATGTCCTAGTTTCTCCTTCTTGGTCTTCAGATAATTTACATTATAATCCGTTGGTTTTATAATTATGGGAACCCTTTTTACAATAGTGAGGTTATAACCTTCCAGCCCTTTAAGTTTTTTAGGATTATTGGTTAGCAGCCTGATCTTTCTAATCCCCAGATCAGCCAGTATCTGCGCACCAATTCCATAATCCCTTAGATCTGCCTTAAATCCCAGCGCTTCATTTGCTTCAACGGTGTCTTTTCCATGATCCTGAAGGTTGTAAGCCTTTATTTTATTTACAATGCCAATCCCCCTGCCTTCCTGAGGAAGATACAGTATAACCCCTTTTCCCTCTTCTTCAATCATCTCCATGGCTCTTTTAAGCTGTTCACCACAATCGCATCTTAACGAATGGAGCACATCGCCAGTTAGACATTCTGAATGCACTCTTACCAGCACTTCATCGTCAGGCCCAATCTCCCCCTTTTGAAGTACTATACTTTCTCCAGGTTCAATATCATTTACATATACCATAAGCTTAAACTCACCATATTTGGTGGGCAGTCTGGCTTCCGCTTCCTTTCTGACAAACCTTTCGGTTCTCATCCTGTATGCGATAATATCTGCTATGGTGACAATGGGGATATTAAATTTTTTTGATATCTTTTCAAGATCAGGCATTCTTGCCATCGTTCCATCATCTTTCATAATC
>JBEQAF010000096.1:0-6557 GCA_041640455.1 bacterium | reverse complement strand
AGAAATTCAAAAAGAACGCAAGATGCTAAAGGAAGAGGTAGATGAGGAGGATATTGCAACAGTTCTTTCAAAATGGACAGGCATCCCCGTGTCCAAGCTTCTGGAAGGAGAAAAGGAAAAGCTCATAAAAATGGAAGAGCGCATATCCGAACGGGTAGTGGGTCAGGAGGATGCAATAGAAGCCATATCAAATGCGGTGCGTAGAAATAGAGCTGGTCTTCAGGATCCCAATCGACCCATTGGCTCTTTTCTATTTTTAGGACCTACAGGTGTGGGGAAAACAGAGCTTGCTAAGGCTCTTGCAGAGTTTCTATTCGATACGGAAAGGGCAATTATCAGAATAGATATGTCCGAGTACATGGAAAAGCATTCTGTTGCCAAATTAATTGGCGCACCTCCTGGATATGTGGGTTATGAGGAAGGGGGTTATTTAACTGAAGCTGTTAGAAGAAAGCCCTATTCTGTGGTGCTTCTTGACGAGATTGAGAAGGCGCATCCAGATGTATTTAATATTCTCCTGCAGGTGCTTGATGATGGGAGACTTACGGACAGTAAAGGAAGGACTATAGATTTCAAAAACACCATCATAATCATGACCTCAAACATAGGTAGCAATTATATTCTCGATGAATCCTTAAGTTTTGAACAGATAAAGGATCGTGTTAATAATCTCCTTAAAGAATACTTTAAACCTGAGTTTTTAAACAGACTTGATGAGCTAATAATATTTCACAGGCTTGATAAGGTTCATATAGAAAAGATAGTAGATATTCAGCTTAAAAATATTTCAAGAATGCTAAAAGACAAAGGCATAGAGCTTGTGTTTTCAGAGGCTCTTAAAAAATTTCTTGCCTCAGAGGGATACGATCCTGCCTTTGGCGCCAGACCACTCAAAAGACTTATTCAGAGAGAGATACAGAACAATCTTGCAAAAGAACTCCTGAAAGGACAAATAAAAGAAGGGGATACAATAACAGTTGATTTTGCCGACAATCAGGTTGTGTTCAAAAAGGTAGTTTAATCCAGATAGCTGAGCAGTAAGCTCAGCTATTTTGGTATAAACAAAACAGGGACAATTAAGCAAAAATTCCAATATCTTTTTTTAAATGACTATAAAATATTTCATCTCAAAAAGAAGTATTTAGCCCCAGGTTTTAGAACCTTCAGCCAGATAAAACCTTTACAGTTAAAAAAAGCGGCATTAATAATACTATCCAGTTTTATTATCTTTCTTTTTTATCCCCTATTAGATTTTATTAAAGCTCCCTAAAACCACATTATAGTCAAGTATAAGTAGACTTTTATTAATATTTTATAATAAAATGCAAAGAATAACCCTTCAAAACATGGTAAATGAATTTTAGCCTTATATATTTTATATTTGCCCTTTCAGGTTTTTCTGCTCTTATTTATGAGCTTATTTTTACTTATTATCTCAAGCTTTTTTTAGGTCATTCGGCATATTCGCAGGCTCTTGTATTATGCGTATTTATGGGCGGGCTTACTATAGGCTCTTTCCTGAGTGGATATTTTATCAGAAAAATCAGTAATCCTGCCAGATTTTATATAGCCGTTGAGTTTTTAATAGGTATATATGCCATCTGTTTTGACCTTATTTTTAAAGGGTTCATAAACCTGTCCTATGAAAAAATAATACCTTTAATTAAATCGCCCTTTTATGTAGATCTATACAGGATATTTTTTTCTTCTCTGCTTATTCTGCCACAGGTAATTATACTTGGCTCCACCTTCCCTCTTATTAGTTCCTTTCTTATCAGAAAATCAGCAGAGAGCGGGAAGATACTCTCCTACCTTTATTTTTCAAACACAATCGGTGGCTGTGCAGGCATTTTTGCTACGGGGTTTTTTCTTTTAGACTTTATCGGTCTTTCCGAAACCATCTACATAGCTGGCTCTATAAATATTCTTACCGCACTTATATTCTTTTTTCTGATACTAAGAACAGAATCCAGATCTACGCCAATAGTGGCAAATTATTCTTACGTTAAAACTGAGAATCTTTTTTTTCTACTTTTTATCTCCTTTTTAACAGGTTTTTCCTCATTTATATACGAGATCTGCTGGATAAGAATGCTTTCTCTTGTTTTTGGAAGCTCAGCCCAATCTTTTGAGATAATGCTCTTTTCTTTTCTACTTGGTCTTGCCTGTGGCGGTATCTATGTAAGAAACAAGGCAGACAAAATATCCCTTGACCTGTCTTATCTTGCCAATATTCAGATACTCATGGGGTTTTGCGCTGTGGTTACACTTCCTCTATATAATTTATCCTTTGACATATTCGGATATTTTTTTAAAATGCTGCCCAAAAATGATTTCAGCTATCATATCTATAACTTTGTTACCCAGTTCATATCTATTGCTATTATGTTTCCTGCTACTTTTTTTGCTGGCATGACTCTACCACTTATTACTACCCATCTTATAAAAAATAACTATGGCGAAAGTAGTATTGGATATGTTTACGGCACCAATACCATAGGTGCCATCTTAGGTGTTATTGTTACTATTAATCTGCTATTCCCAGTTTTGGGGCTTAAAGATACGCTTATCACGGGGGCTATTATAGACATCCTTATCGGCATAGAGATACTGATAAAATATCGTCTGGAGCAGAACAATATCTTTAGTAAAAAATATATAGCAGTTGTCATCATTTTTCTTGTGATACTTGTTGGATATTTCTTTCAGCCAGAACCATTGAAACTTGTATCGGGTGTGTTCAGAACAGGAGATATGATTCAAAAAGACACATCAAAACTGCTCTATTACAAAGAGGGAAAAACTGCCAGCATTTCAGTGGTGCAGATTGAAAACTCTCTTAGTATCCGTACAAATGGCAAAAGTGACAGCGCCATATCCATTAATCCTCTCGAGCCCCCCGAGATTGACGAATACACTCTATTTCTGCTTGCATATCTGCCCATGCTCCACAATCCCCGAGCCTCAACAGCAGCAAACATAGGACTCGGAACAGGTATTACATCTCATATACTTTTAAGCAATAAAAACATTAAATATGTGGACACTATAGAGATAGAAAAGGCGGTTGTAAATGCTGCATCTTATTTTTATCCCTACAACAGGCTTCTTATATTCGATAAAAGAAGCAAGATTATTATTGATGATGCAAGAAATTTTTTTATTAGAAATAAGAAAAAATATGACATAATTGTTTCCGAACCTTCAAACCCATGGATAAGCGGGGTAGCAAGCCTCTTTACAAAGGAGTTTTATAAAATTATACATAACAGCCTTTCTGAAGAGGGGATCTTTGTTCAGTGGCTTCAGCTTTATGAGATAGACACCCCTCTTCTTGCATCGGTCTTTAAAGCTATAGGAACTATCTTTGCTGATTATCTGGTTTATGCCTCCAATGATAATGAACTGCTTATTTTGGCAAAGAAATCAGGTAATTTTAATTGCTTCTCAGAGCTTATTCGTAATCAGGAGCTCGATTTCTATCTAAACAGGCTAAAGATATTTAATATTCAGGATATAGAGATTAGAAAGATCGGAACCAAAAAGACCCTCGACAGATTTTTCTCCTCTATTGACACGGAACCAAACAGTGATTTTGAACCGCTTCTTGAGAGAAGATCTCCAAAAACTCGGTTTTTAAACGTGGGGGCAGGAGAGTTTTTAAAAATTTCAAACTATTATATTCCTCTTTTAAAGATACTGGAGAGCGAGCATTTTAGTGACTTTGAAGATACAGAGATCTCTTTATCTCCTTATTATTCCAGAGCAAGAGAAGCCTTCATAGCAATGGTAATTAAAGATATGCTTTTAAAAAACAGCATCCATCCGAGAGCGCCTAAAGAGGTGGTAGAAGATATGAATAAATTCAAAGCCTTTCTCAAAAATCCAGATCTCATACCGCCCAATAGCAGACTTAACCTTCTTTTTGGTATTGCCATAAGCATTATCCCCTATCTTAGCCAGAAAGAACAGATCGCCATCTGGCAGATAATTGAAAATAGCCCTGCCTTTAAGAAGTTTACCGATGTGGAAAAACTCTGGTTCAGTCTTTTTCTGAATATTACTAAAAAAAATATGGAAGAGATGAAAAATCTATCACTGGAGATATACAGGATAGATAAAAATGCACCCGCAATAGCAAGAGAGTATCTAATGGCTGTATATTTTTTAAGCTCCAATCTGCTGGAACAGAAATCCCTCGAATCAGAAGCAAGCATAAACATCTCCGAACATTTCAGAGATAACAAAATTGTATATGACTTCCTTAAGGGGGTATGCAGATAAAACTAATGATTTTTTAAAAAAAAGGATTTATTAATCCTGTACTCCTCGTTTTTAGGATCAAGCTCTATGGCTTTTTCTATGAAAGTCAGAGCTTTATTAAACATTCCCAGGTAATAAGCATTCAAGCTTGCAATATAATAAATTTCTGCTGAGTTTATATCATATTTTAGAGCCTCTAAGATAGCATTCAGGCTATTTTCAAAATCTTCTGCCTCAAAATACAGTAGGGAAAGATTGTAATAAGCTACCGAGTAGTCTCTTTTTTCAGATATGGCTTTAATTAGATAATTAAATGCTTTTTCGTATTCACCTTTTTTTCTGTATAAAACTCCGAGATTATTATAAATAATGTATATTTCACTAAAATGGGTATATTTCTCTGCCTTTAAAAACATCTCTTCTGCCTTATCAAACATACCTCTATCCATGTAATAGTGCCCAAGATGGACATAGGCAACATAATAATCAGGCTTTTGATTTATCATTTTTGCTAAAAAATCATACTGATTATTCCAGTCTCTGTTTCTTATAACCGTAATTACGGAAAAAACTATTAAGATAACTACTGTCCCAAAAATTAAAAGCCTCTTTAAATACCAGCTTTTAACTTTTCCTATCATCCAAACTATCAGATAACTGCAAAATATTACAAGCCCAACGGAAGGCAGATAAAGATACCTATCGGCTATAAGAGATATTCTTATAAATGTTATCAACCCCGATACAGGTAACAAAAATATCAGATAAAATATTAGAAAAAATGATAATCTGCTATTCCGTTTATAGGTAATAAATGTAATTAACAAAAATATCCCTACCCCTAACCAGCTTAAAACCGTTATCCTATTTAAAGGTTCTTTAATTAGGTAAGGCTTGTCATATAAAAGCCTTAAATCAAAGGGATAAAAAAACAGTTTGAAATAACTTATTATCACCCATGGCACTGTGGATACCTTAACCCCAAGAGGATAATAGTCTCCCACCAACGTGCCTACCACACTCATTCTTACTAAAAGGTATCCAGCTACTATTCCAGAAGAAAATAAAAAAGTTAATAAAACCTCTTTACTCATGACCCGCTTACCTGTAAATGGTGGATAACATAGATACACAAAAATTAAAATGATAGAAATCTCTTTTGAAAACAGGGCAAAGATAAAAAAGATTAGTGTTAAAATTAGATTAGAAAAGCGCTTATTATCGATATATTTTATATAGCTATAAAAAGACACTAACGTAAAGAATGTGGCTACAAGATCCATCCGTGCAGATATCCAGCTAACTGCCTCTGAATGAACTGGATGTACCGAAAATAATATGGCAGACAAAATACTAACCCATCTGTCTTTAATAACCCTTTCTGATATTAGATAAACCAGCACTACATTTAACAAATGAAAAAATAAGGCAGTTAGATGATATCCGATGGGATTACTACCATAGATCATATAATCCAGTCCATAGGTTAAAAGGGCAAAAGGTCTGTAATAGAACTTAGGACCCACAGGATTAGGAATTTTAAAAATCTCAAATAGATCAAAAAAACTCTTAATATTTTTACTGAAAAATTCTTGATAAACAATATCATCCCATACAAACTGACCAGATAAAGAGTTCCAGTAACAGACCATGTTTATAAAAATAATGATCAAAATAGTATATTTTTTAAATTCAATAGGTTTAACCATAATCAAAAAATATTGTAATACAAATAGATACTTTATGTTAAAATTTTTTATGAATAAGCCAAAACATCAGTCTTACATATATCTCAAAGGATATGGGTAGGCAAAAAATTTCTTTCACTCTGAAAATGTAAGTTTTGAAGATAGTCGAAATAATATTATGAAAATTAAGATCGATCCTTATTAATATGAAAAAAAAATTACTAAAATCCATCGTCTTTTTGCTTTACATTCTTTTAGTCCTGGAAATAGTTTTAAGAATCCCCTTTATCTCAGACTGGTTATTTATCAGTTATAAATTAAAAAACCTGACCTACAGTGGCAGATTAGTTTCTTCCTCTCCTTCGCCTCTCTACTGGACAATAACACCAAATACGGAACCGGAGTTTGAGTACCCATCATATTTTCTCACCTTTAAAAAGCCCAGAAAGGTTAAAATTAAAATAAATAGTCAGGGATTCCGAGGACCTGATTTCAATCTACAAAAGCCCTTAAACACAATAAGAATAGCTTTTCTGGGAGATTCCTTTACTTTTGGCTGGGGATTAGATGATAGAGAAACTTTCTCAGAAAAAATATGTGGTCATT
>JBEQAF010000095.1:0-6683 GCA_041640455.1 bacterium | reverse complement strand
AGGGTACTCACATATTCATTTAATGTAAAAAGAAAAGAGCATATAACAAAAGAGTTCCCTAAAAAAGAGCTGTCTTTTTCAAAGAATGAGTTTAGCAGATACCTCGAGGCTACAAGTACAGCTCCTATCACTGGAAAGGTAAAACAGTATGCCGACAAGATAACCAAAGGCAAAAAGACTACTCTTGCAAAGGCAAGGGCAATTTATGATTGGATTGTAGACAATATGTATCGTGACCCAAATGTTAAAGGATGTGGCTTTGGTATAGTGGAACAGCTCCTTGAGAATAGAGGTGGCAAGTGCGCTGATATTCATTCGGTTTTTGTTGCCCTATCTCGTGCGGCAGGCGTTCCCGCAAGAGATGTCTTTGGTATCAGGATACCGAAAGGTAAAGAAGGTGACATGACAAAGGCACAACACTGCTGGGCAGAATTCTATTTACCAGGATACGGATGGGTCGTTGTTGACCCTGCAGATGTAAGAAAGGCTATACTTGAGCAGAATCTGACTCTCGATCAGGCAAAACCATTCAGAGAGTATTTCTTTGGTGCTGTCGATGAGAGCAGGATAGCCTATGGCACAGGGAAAGACATTATGCTGAATCCTCCTCAAAATAGTGGCTCTTTGAGTTATTTCATGTATCCCTATGCTGAGGCGGATGGAAAGCCATTGAACGAGGACATATACGGCTTTAATATTGGTTATAAAATAACATTCAAAGAGCTATAAAAAGTCCATGATCGCTTCTTTTTTTGAAAGAAAAGATATCAGAAAGACCAGGGTGGAGACTGTTCAGATCAATCTTGGTAATAGATGCAACCAGAGCTGTTTCCACTGCCATGTCAATGCATCTTATGAAGGCGATAGTATAATGGATAGGGAAACTGCAGAAAAGGTGCTTTGGAAGATTCTGGATGTGAAGCCATTACTGGTAGAGCTTACTGGTGGTGCTCCAGAGATGAATCCCAACCTCCCTATGCTTATCGAAAGCCTCTCTAAACAGAAAATCAAAACTACTGTTAGAACAAATCTTACTGTTCTTGATCTCGAAGATTATTCGCACCTGATTAATTTTTTTGCCAGGCATGCTGTAAAACTCATAGCATCTCTTCCGTGGCCGTCTGGCGAAGTAACAGATAGCCAGAGAGGTACTGGTGTATTTGAAAAGAGCATAAGGGTTTTAAGAAAGCTGAATGATGCAGGTTATGGAAATGGTCTTGAGCTTAATCTTGTTCATAATCCTGCGGAAACTCACCTGCCCTCTACCCAGCAACAACTCGAATTTAGGTATAAAAAAGAGCTAAAAGACTCTTACGGCATTGTTTTCAATAGATTGATTACGATGATCAATTCACCCATAGGAAGGTTCAAGAAGTGGCTTATAAATACCAATAATTATGAGAATTATATGAAAATGCTTGTAAACAATTTTAATAGCGAAACATTAAATTATATTATGTGCAGACGCCTCTTGACTGTTGATTATATGGGTTACATCTATGACTGTGACTTCAATCTTGCCCTCGGTATAAGAACAAAAGGTTATGAGGATGTTCGGTTATGGGAAGTAGACTTTAAGGACTTTAATCCCCAGATAAGATTTGGTGAGCATTGCTATGCCTGCACTGCAGCAAATGGTAGTAGTTGCGCGGGTTCTCTGATTAAGACCGATATCAGTACCCATGAGATTGTAAAAAGATACTATGGGAAAGAGCTGCAAGGAACTAAAGACCTAAAAACAGCTGCCTGCTGCAGTCCACTGGAAATCCCTGACTATGTTAAAGAAATTCTTTTTTTAATTCCTGAAGAGGTGATGGAAAAATACTATGGCTGTGGCTCTCCTGTTCCGCTGGTGCTAAAAGGATTAAAGGTACTGGATATCGGATGCGGCACAGGAAGAGACTGTTATGTGCTATCAAAACTTGTTGGAGAGGATGGCTTTGTCTATGGAATAGATATGACAGAGGAACAGATTAGAGTAGCAGAAAAATATAGGGATGAAATGAAAGAAAAGTTTGGTTATTCAAAAGGCAATGTCAGATTCATACATGACTATATTGAGAATCTAAAGAAGCACTTCAGAGAGGACGCTCTTGATCTTGTAGTCTCAAACTGTGTGTTCAATCTTATTGATGATAAAGAAGGAGTTCTTAAGCAGATCTACAGCATCCTTAAAGAGGGTGGTGAGTTTTATTTTTCTGATATTTATGCGGACAGGAGGCTTCCTGACTGGATGAAAAAGGAACCTGTGCTTGTAGGGGAATGCCTTGGCGGTGCACTTTACTGGCGTGATTTTGAGAGGATGGCTAAAAGAGTTGGGTTTTACGACCCGAGGATAGTATCAAAAAGGGTTGTTGAGATTAATAATGATGATATAAAAGCCCTTGTAGGAAACATTAAATTTTATTCTATCACATACCGCCTGTGGAAGGTTCATGGCATTGAGGATGCCTGCGAGGATTATGGTCATATCGCCATATACAAAGGAGGAATTAAAGAATCACCTTTTAGCTTTACTCTTGATGCAGCTCACCACTTTGAAAAAGATAAGCCAGAAAGGATCTGTGGCAACACAGCCCTGATTCTCTCCAGAACAAGGCTTAAAGATCATTTCTCGATAATCGGGGATTTTAACTCACATTTTGGAGATTTTAAGAAAAATGATAATATTTTTTTAAATAATGAATCATCTAACACTGAAAAGTTTAGCTGCTGTTAAAAGATAAGAGTTTAAATAATTAGGTGATCACTTAGAATGTCACCAGATGCTTTTTGACCATTATATCTAAATGGTGATTTATTATCACATTTAGATTGGTCAGAAAGGAGGTGAGCAGATATGATTAGATGAGGGTTGAAAAAGTATCAATCGGCGGTTGAGAGAAAATTAAAAACGAAAGGAGAATTTATGAAGAAAGCATTAGTTTTAGCAATCTGTCTAAATTTTTTATTCACCGTTATAGCATTTGCAGCAAACTATGTGAAGCCAGAGGATTTTAAGAAATGGCTTGAGACTGGGAAAAAAATGATAATTGTTGATATTCAACCAGCAGCTGATTTTGAAAAACATCATTTTAAAGGTTCAATAGAAACCAATGCCTTTCCTGCGAAGACAGATGAAGAAAAGAAGCGTCTGGATAAGGTTATTCCACAGATAATGTCTTCAAAAGATGATGTGGTTATTATGTGCCCAAGAGGTAAGAGTGGCGCAAGCAATACATATGAGTATCTTAAATCTAAAGGTGTACCAGAAAACAGACTTTTCATACTTGAAGGTGGAATAGCAGGATGGCCTTACAAAGAGATGTTTGTCACTGGTAGATGAGAAGCATATCTGTAATAATTCCAACCTTTAATGAAGAGAAACACATAAAAGCTTGTATTAGATCGGTCAAGAGTCTTAACCCCTGTGAGATAATTGTAGTTGATGGGGGAAGTTTAGACCAAACAAGAGAGATTGCTCAAAAGGAAGGAGCGAAGGTTATCGAAGCTCCAAAAGGAAGAGGCACCCAGCTTAATATGGGTGCCTCATTAGTAAAGGGAGATATACTTCTTTTTATTCATGCAGATTCAATACTTCCTGATGTGCCAGATTTAAAAGATTATATCCTGCTAAACTCAAAAAACTACATGGGAGGGTTTTTTAGATTAAAATTTGACAACAGCTCCTGGACAATAAAAGCAGTAGAGGTTTTTGCAAATCTAAGAGCAAAGCTCTTTTGTCTTCCCTATGGCGATCAGGCGATCTTTGTAAGGCGGGATATGTTTAATAAAATCGGTGGTTTTAAAAGCTATCCGTTTCTTGAAGACCTGGATTTCGTACTAAGAGCAAGAAATTTTGGGAAATTAAAAGATCTACCTATGCCTGTAACGGTCTCTTCAAGAAGATTAAAAGGCTACCCGCTTTCACCAATAATTAAAAGCTTAAGAAATGTAATAATTGCTCTACTTTTTAGAGCAGGTGTTAGCCCTTTTAAACTGGCGAGGCTTTATAAATGAACAATCTGAATTTATTTGATTTCAAAACATTCTCTGATAAATGCATCGGCTGTGGCATCTGTAAAAAGATCTGTCCTTTTCTTGAAAAATATGGTGTTCCATCAGAGATTATTAAAGATGAATCAGAATCTGTATTTTTATGTTCAAACTGCAAAGCCTGCGACAGAGTCTGCCCTGAATCGCTAAAGCCCTCAGATGCATTGCTTTGCCTTAAGTACAGGCTGATCAAAAAAGATAAGCTTTCAAATAAGACAAAAAAAGCCATCGAGGGAGCTCGAAAATACGCCCTAACAGGACATCACTTACCCTTTGCATTTTATCCGAGCACAGAGACTGCTTTTTGGCCTGGCTGTTCCCTTCAGAGCTCAAAACCAGACCTTGTAAAAAAGATTGCAAGAACATTAAAAGTAGGGCTTGTGCTTGATTGCTGTTTTGATCCGCTTTTTCATAACGGAGATATTGACCCTATAGCTCAAGCAACACAAAGGATTAAGGATAGGTTAAATAGACATGGTATAAAAAGACTTATCTTAGGCTGCACTAACTGCAAAAAGATATTTTCTCTCTATCTGCCTGAAATTAAAGCTGAGCACATACTGGAAGTAATTCCTGAAACAACTAAAAATCCAAAAAATTATTCTGACTTACAGAATATGTTTCTTCATCATCCCTGTCCATCCTATAGATTTGATTTTATTAGAAAAAATGCAAATGAGATACTTAAAGGCTTCGAAGTTTCTGAATCTCAGTCTTTACCTCAGTGCTGCGGGCTTGGCGGTGCCGCCCATCTTCTTTCAGAAGAGATGACAGATAGCTACACTGAAAGGGTCTTATCGCTTGCAAATGGTCGCACAATAGCCACCTATTGTATGGGCTGTAAGAACAGATTCCAGAAAAAAGGAGTTGAAGCCTATCACATACTTGAATTAATATTTGACACAAAACCATTAAAGTATCCACTTTCAGCCTCCAAAAAATGGCTAAACAGATTTTTTCTTGCGACAGGAGAGAGGTTGAAAAGTAAAAAACTTTTACTTGCCTTATTTTTAACACTTTTAATCTCTATTACCACCTATTTGAGAAAATCAGGTTATATCTATCCAGAATTATTTATGGATTTTATTAAGCATAACAGGATTCTGGCGCCCCTTTTGTTTATACTAATCTATATGGTAGGTCCCAGTTTATTCATTCCGAGCCTGCCTCTTACAGTTGGAGCAGGTTTCCTGTGGGGACCATTCTGGGGAGTTGTGTATTCCATTACAGGGGCTACCTTAGGCGCTTCTCTTCCTTTTCTACTTGCTCGTTATATATTTGGTAATACTATTAAAGATAAGTTGAGCCATGCAAGATGGGAAGCGCTTGAAGAAAAGGTTAAGATTCATGGCTGGAAGGCAGTTGCCTTTACAAGGATTGTCCCCATATTCCCCTACCCTGTGTTAAACTATCTCTTCGGTATTACACCTATACCATTTATTCATTACCTGTGGAGCACATTTGTTTTTATGCTACCTGCCTGCATTGCGTACGTGGCGTTTGGAAGTTCAATGGGGGAGCTGATCCTGAAAGGCAATATAAAGGGGATTGTGATAGGGATACTGATTGCTTCTTTCGCATTGCTTATTCCTCTTGCTATTAAACCATTTTTTAAAAAGTTATTTTCTGAAAATAATGAATAATCAATCTGCGCTTGGCATAATTTTTAGAGTACCAGAGTATGGCAAGGTGAAAAAAAGACTTGCTTTACAGATAGGAGCTGATAGGGCATTAAAGATCTACACCACCATGCTTTTTAAAACCATCGAAAATGTTTCCAAACTCAAAGATATTAATATTTATGGATTTTATGATGGAAATGTATCAGCTTTGCCAGATATTTTAAATAAGTTCCCCTTAATACCACAAAAAGGTGATGATCTGGGAGAAAGGATGTTTAATGCAATTAAGTTTCTCTTTGAAAAAGGCTACAAAAAAGCAGCTTTGATAGGTTCAGATTCTCCCGACCTGCCTGTCTCATATGTGGAAGATGCCTTTTTGCAACTAAATGCCCATGAAGTATTAATAGGTCCTACAATAGATGGTGGCTACTATTTAATAGGCATGAAGACCCCCCTGGATAAAATATTTAAGGGCATAATATGGGGTAGTAGTAGCGTACTTAAAGATACTATCTCTATTGCAAACAAAGAAGGCATAAAATATTTTTTGCTTCCTGAATGGTATGATATAGATGACGTTGAAGGGCTAAAAAGATGGGAAAATAAACAGCTCTCTGATCTTTCCAGGCCATAAAAATGATAAATTAAAAGCTCTTTTAATTACTTAACAGGCATGGTTTTCAATGTAAAGCTCATAGTGAAAGCATCTTGTGCTTATAGTGCTTGGTTCGGGTAAAATCTATTTATTAAAAGTTGAAAAGGGCTAAGAAAGTGTTTATCATGGAACATATTACACTAAAAAAAGATAGAATTAATTCAGTCAAATTATGGGATGAGTATGTTTTAAATGAGAGATTTTAATAGCTTAAAAACCATTGAAAACCGACTATGGGGAGTAATTTTCAAGCTCAGATGTCAAGGTTAATGTGCCAAAAAATGAGGATTTTTAAAAAATCTTTCAGACAACAAGATATTAAGGTGAGATTTCATATATGAGAATAAAGTTAATTATAGGCGATAGCAGAA
>JBEQAF010000094.1:3276-6778 GCA_041640455.1 bacterium | reverse complement strand
CCCTTATAGGTAGGCTGAAAATAAAATATTGGAATGCCGCTCAAGGAGCGGTATAGTAAGTTTCAATCCCTTATAGGTAGGCTGAAAATGGCAAATTTTAGTAAAGGGCGTAATCGCCCAGGGCGGTTTCAATCCCTTATAGGTAGGCTGAAAATCCGTGTGGCAGAATGGTTTGAACTTGACCCCTATTAGTTTCAATCCCTTATAGGTAGGCTGAAAATCGACCCAAACTCGTTTATGAGGAGGAGGCTGATACTGTTTCAATCCCTTATAGGTAGGCTGAAAATCCGTTCTTTCTAATTTACCCTTTTTATTAAAAATATTGGACAAAATATAGGGGGTATCCTTCTTTTTTTGGGGGAAATTTCTGTCGATGTCCGGTAGGTAAAAAAATGACCCAAAAATGCCAAAAAACGATGTTCTTTCCTAATAGTATCAATATCCCGTCGATCCCATTTTCTATATAAAAAAATTTAAATCTGTCAATGTTTTTTATATAGCTAATCATTGACAACAATCAATAAAATTGAATTTAACAAATTTTTAACAAAAACGATAGTACCCAAACAAGTAGTATCAAGCATTCGTCGATGTGGTCTTTTTTGAAAATTTGTTTAAAAATCTTGATTTATATCAACAATAAAATCAAAAATTTTGGCCCCTTTTTTACAATTTTTTTACAATTACTTACCATCTATAAGTCCCACAAATAATATTTTTTCACTTCCCTTTTTATAAATAAACTACAGATAAACAAATTTTAGAGAAGGAAATGAAAATTCTTGAAATAACTAACCTTCTGGTAATTCAAAACAACGATTCAATATTAGTTTTATGCACAAACTATATTCCCTATTTACATAACCCAATCCTCGTGTAATGAATTTCCCAATCTTCCTGCTTCAACAGCACCCATCAACTTCCATGATAATTTCTACCCAATAACCCTTTAGATTAGTTAATCCATAAGCTCACACTTTCTTACTACCATTTATAAAATACTCTTCCGCGCATTTTCCCCACTTTCTCAACAATGTCCCTTTTTATTTTTTTAACCATTCATCCATTCTTGTAGAACCTTATGGATTGTGTTTATGGATTGTGTTTTCGTAATCCATCCTCCCACCTAACGATATTTCTTGCTAATCTCCAAAGCAGCGTTTTCTTATTCAACTTCCTCTTCTACATCAATTCCTGCCTGTTTTAGTGCTTCTAAAACCTTGTCCTCATATTCGGAAATAGATATATTACCATCCTGTACATCTATTTCTACTCTTACACTTAATTGCTTAAACTTATTGTTGAGATTACGCAACATCGCTGCAACATCAGATAATTTACCGAAAGGAACTTGTAATTTAAGGTGAATTCTTCTATAATATTGCCTTTCTGTTACCTCATATTGCGATTCTAATTTGGATTTTTCGTCCGTTTTGGCTTCCGTTTTTAACACATCTTCTTGTTTTTCTCCTCGACTCAGTTCTTGTAATTGAGATGTTTGGCCTGACTTCTCTTCTTCGGTTTTAGTTTCACATAACTCCGGTTTAATTATAATTTCATCTTCAGAGAAATCCTCTAACTGAGCCAGCCTGCGCTGGTAGGCAAGCAGGTTTTTAAAATACT
Source organism: bacterium (assembly GCA_041640455.1). GTDB lineage: Bacteria > CALINM01 > CALINM01 > CALINM01 > CALINM01 > JAOAGA01. Next base: position 5,155 of record JBEQAF010000094.1, on the reverse strand, counting down.
CACAAACCGGTTTCCCATCCTTTATCCTTCCAACACCAAATGTTCCATTTTTTACCCCTTCTTTAATACATTCTTTAAACACATCATCATTTGCAATTCTTATCTCTCCCGGCGTCTTATAAAAAGATTCAAGAATACTCTTTATCTCAACATAATCTTTATCTTTAAGATACTTATTCTCTATAGTTAAATGACTCAATTTTTCAAGGATTTCCTTCTCATTTCCGAGTGCTTCATATACTTCTCTACCTATGTTAATATCTCCATAAGTAGGAATTCCCAAATCAATTTCTTTAAATCCTTCCGTTTGTGTAGAGATGGTAAATTTTTCCTTTGAAGGAATCAATATAATACGATAGAGATTTCTTGCATTTTCTTTTACTTCATCCTGGGCTTTTTTTATTCTGTTTTTTATTTCCTTCATCTGATCATCAGTGACTTTAATATTTTTATCCTTTTCTATAAGTTCCAACGCAATTTTCTGCCTTAAGGATTTATTAAAATTTAATCTCTCAGATTCTAATGGGCAAAGAAATATAAGAGTATTTCGATAAATTCTTGGCTTGTCTCCACAATTTTCTAAGAACTCCTTACACATACTCTTATCTTTCAAGACAACCAATTTCAACTCCTTAGTATCAGGGATATCTTTTGAACTTTTTGGCCATATATAAATCTTAAAATGCCTGTCAGTAAAGCTTACCTTTAAAAGTTTTTTTTCTTCCTCTTCTAACATTGTATCCTCTACATTCTCCATCTTAGTCAAAATTATCCGATTTAGATTTGGTTTGTTTGTAAAGAATAATCCCGTATCCGAGAGATAAAAGAGATTATCTTTTAATTTTTGTAATGCTTCTACAACTATACTGCTCGGTTGGGGAGGAACAGCACATGCAAGTTTTATTTCGTTATCACTTGCTCCCTTTTCATGACCACCGGAAAACGAATACATAAAAATCGCAGTCGCACATCTTGTCCCAAACGAAAATGGTAAATAAGCACTTCCAAGGCTTCTATCTACCTTTTTAGCACCAGAATCACTAGATGTTATATCTTGCGCAATTATACTATCATATTCCTGCTCAATGTGTTTAACAAGCTCCCTTCTTATGTCATCGTTATTCAAATCAATGTCCCCTAACCCTATAAAAGAAATCTTTGAATCTTTGAGTGAATGAACAACTAACGCAAGGATCCTTAACACACTCCTTGTCCTCTGAAAATTTGGAATACTCCCCCATCTTTTGTATAGAACATCTATTACTTCAGGTTTAAAAGGGAAGCTTTTTATAAACTTTTCGCGATAATTCCTTTTCTCTTCACCTTCGAGTATCTTCTCTTCTTCCGCATAATCCAAGAATTCCTCTATGATATTCCTTGCTTTCTGTTCATCAATTTTATCAAAGAGTCGTTTTCTTATGACTTCTGAAATTTCTTCATCTCGAACAGGTGTATATACTTTTTCTACTCTTCCAACTATTTTTGAGAGTTTTTGAAACAACTCTTCTGCATTTTCATCATAGTGTTCAATAGAACTTGATGGCAAAGTAATTATTAATAATGCTTTTTCTATAGTTCCTATCACTGTTGTTATTTCCTGAAGAAAAGCCATTGTTTGAGCTGCTAAATTGGAACTACCAACGACTATTCCCGCAGCTTTAGTCGTATACTCCAATAACTCATCCATCAAAATTAAGATTGGTTGAAATTGGGAAAGAAGGTCCTTCAGTTTTTCTTTGCCAGGCGCTATATTCCCCTTAAGTCTCTCAATTTTCCCAGTTAGTTGAAATTCTATTTCTTCCCAGATATTTCTTTCCTCAGGTTTAAGGGCAGCACCATCAATTACAACTACCCTTACACCCCGTTCCTTTGCTCTATG
>JBEQAF010000094.1:0-3266 GCA_041640455.1 bacterium | reverse complement strand
CTCTATGATAAAGCGCTATTAGTGAGTGTGTTTTTCCTCCTCCAAATGGTGTTTGTAGCTGAATTACCGGATCTCCTCCCTCCCCACTAAGTCTCTTCTCAGCAATATCCAAAAGATTCTTTAATCCAGCAGTGATATACGTCCTCCTAAAGAATATATCTAGATTTTGATATTCTTCCGGTGCTCTTCCTTTGAAAACCTCCCATAGGTCAGCAGCAAAGACATTCAGTGTAAGCTTTCCCTCAAGTATGTCCTTATGAGGTATCGCTATACTTGAAAATGGTTGAGGAAACGATCTCATTCAAACAACCTCCCTTGCTTATGTATTTCCTTTATCTCACTTAATAATTTTTCCTTTCCTGAAAGGAAACCGTCAAGAAGTTTCTTTTCCTTGCTTTCCATCGGTAATGTTTCAGATATTGCCTGGCTGACTTTATAAAAAGAATCTTTATCTCCAAAACCACTATCCGAAAGAACCTTTTTTATATCATCCTTTCTTCCTTCTTTCCACAAGAGCAAAACATAATGCAGGACATCTATAAGTTCGTTAGAATTTTCGAGTTCTTTTATTTCCCTTTCGTGTGGTCCCAAAATCTTGATATACTCTTTATCCTTCACTATAAACCCTCTATTCCACTCTTTTGCTAAGTCAATACCTGCACTCTGAGCGAGTTTTCTTGCATCATCAAAATGAACTTTTGCCTCCTGATACGCCCATCTAAAAAGTAAATAAAACCTTGTTAAAGGAGAAAGCTCTGATGCAATTCCATTATGCAAAATTTGGCGAACCGCATAATCAGTAACAAAGCTCCTAACAAACTCAAGTAATTTCTCCGCCCTAATTATATTCCCTTCGTAATCCATAACTTTCTCATATTTGCCAAAGATTTCAATAGCAGAGCCAATACCTGCAATAAAAAAGTCTGCCCCTGAGATACCTTCCTGCCACAACCTTTCAAGCTTCTGATAAATATGCTCTTTTATCTCCTCTTTTACCTCATTGAACCATCCTATTTCTTCTCTCTTCATCTTGCGCACAATGAGATAAATTGATGATGCCAATGCAGCAGATTCTTGAGCCCTTAGTCTTGATTTCATCTCTGTATCAATTGGCCAGGAAGCAGTTACAACTAACCCTGAATCCAAAAGCGAGTTTATCAACGTTTCCCAACCAGCTGTCGATTTATGGGTATATACAATCGTAGCAATTCCATCAGGTTTAAGAACACGATAAATCTCCTGAAATGCTTTTTTGAGGTTTTGCTCAAATTCTGCTTTAGCCTCTTCCCAGCTTCTCTCGTGCGTATATGCCACAATCTCCTTCGATTTCGGCGTTAATGGAGTAGAAAATAAATCAGGATACAAGTCCCCTATTGATCTCTTTAACCAAACATAAAAAAAATCAGAAAGATAAGAATAAGGCACATTGTCGTAATAAGGTGGGTCAGTGAAAACAGCATCAAAGTAGTTGTCAGGATAAGGCAAAGATGTCGCAGATGATTGAATAACTTTCGGAATGTTCAAATTCTTCATATCTTTCCCTCCATATCTTCTAAAATTCTTTGAGCCATTGTTTTAAATATGCCTTACATACTTACCTATGTTTTCCAATGCTTTTAGGACAGCATAAAATACTATTTCCTTTTTTTCTAAATCCTCTGCATCACTGATGTCTTTTGTAAAAGATTCTATTCTTTTAGACATATTGCACCTCATCAAAGATATAAGGATTAAGACGCGGTTTTATTGCTGATTCTATCAATAAATCAACCTTTGTTGAAAATAAATCCTCAAGATAAAACTTCAAATCCATGTAATTGTCAAAAGTCTTATAACCTTCTTCAAAATCTACAAGAATATCAATATCACTTCTTTCATTTTGTTCTTCTCTAACATAAGAACCAAATATCCCTATTTTTTTGACTTTGAACCTTTCCATAATCTCCTGTTTATGTTCTAAAAGTATCTTTCTGATCTCTTCAAGTGTTTTCATTTTTCACTCCCCTCTATATTTTTATTTACAAAATTTTACAAAATTTTTCATATTTTTAACCAGATTTACCATATCATCTGAAATGGGCTTTCCTTTAGCATACGAACCAAAAAGATAAATCGCTTCTACCTTCGGATAATCCTTTATCATCTCAATTATCTTCTTAACCTCTTTCATTTTTCTCCTCCTCAAGTCCTACAGAAGGAATTTGGGAAAGATGATAAATGTTGTCAATTGTTTCACCTAAAATTATACTCCATCCACTAGGATGTTCTATAGGATTCATTTCTATGTAACCCCAAAGCATAGGCAATGCTTGCCTTCCATAAGTAAAACCAATTGCTTCTGTTTGCGGTATTAATCTACACAGTGAAGAGTTTTTGTCAGCCAATCTATTCACACCCAACCCCAAATAACTCACCACTGCTTTTGCAAAATCTTCATCATATCCTTCTTCAATCATCTTTTTGTAAGCCAGTCTAACTTTTTCCGTAAATGTTATTAAAGCAAGTTTTTGGCGTGAGTTAAAAAGATCTCCCCATTTTAACATTCCGTATCTTTGAACACGAAAACCAAGAGTTTCTTTTGGTGGCATCTCTTCATCAGGCACGGGGTCAATTCCCCATTCTTCCATAAGCTTTTTCCTTTTTTCTTCCAAATATCTTTCAGCTTCCTTAAAAACTTCCACATCTTTTTCTGTCGCCAATCTGTAAGTTTTTCCCTGTCTATTTGGATGGTGAAGAACAACTGCAACCATTCGTTGCCCTGCTTTCCCTTCTTGAAAAAGTTTTCTTGTAGTTTTATCATCAACAGTTGAGTTACAGACCAAACAATAAGCGATTGCCCTTGATACTGTTCCTTTTTCAGGGTCAAAATCCTTTGGAAATGGTTTATCTTGCCCTACTATTTCAAATTCAACTTTCCCATCTTTCACATAAGGCATTAATGCTATTTTTCTGTTATCTTTTTTAGCAAGCCAGAATTGTCTCATCAAGGGTATTTCTGCATAACAAGATGGGTTTTGGCAAGGGATAGTCCTTGCCCAAATATAGCCAACTGGAATGGAGCCGTCTTTATCATTTGGATAAAATTTACCTATTTCTTTCTTTTCTTCATCTAAAACCCAATCCCCCAACTTTTTTACATCTTCAAGTAGTGGGTTTATTTCTTTTTCTACTTCTGTAAATCTCACTTTTGTTTTCTTTCCAGCAGGTTTTCCATATTTTTGAGGATATTCCAAAGTGCATTTTAAAATCAGAACTGCAACGGGGTT
>JBEQAF010000093.1:0-6821 GCA_041640455.1 bacterium | reverse complement strand
AATCTCACCCCTGCCGATACGGTATTCCTCGTAGGTCTGTTCATAGGTTTTCTGTGCCGCTGAAAGGATCTCTTCGGCAGACTGTATTCTCTTAATGGCTGTTTCAAGATCAATAAGGGATCTTCTGATTTCGAGAGAGATGTTTCTTTTTAACTCGTCCAGTCTTTTTTTCTGAGCCTCTATCTCAAGTTTTACTGCATCTGAACGATAAAATTTCCCCATCCCTGAAAAAAGATTATAGGAAAGGTTTATATCAAATCTTGATTCATCTGGAGATGGGAAAAATTTATCATCATATCTTCTGTAACTCAAACTGGCTGTTAAGGTGGGATAAAATTCTGCCCTTGATAACTTTCTTTCCTCTTCCAGCCTTTTTTCTGCTATTATCTCTCTTACTATCTCAGGTCTTCTTTCAAGGGCAAGCCTTCTTATCTCCTCTTCCTGAATGGGTATGGTAAACAAAGAGAAGCTATCCGAAAGCTCCTCTTCTTTAACCGTTATGCCTATCAGGCTTGATAACTCTGATAAGGATTTTGACAAAGAGGCTCTGGCATTTAAAAGCTCAAGGGCGGCATTTTCCATGTTGACCTTACTCTGGGAGACCTCTGAAATTTTTGCTATCCCAACCTCAAACTTGGCAAGAGAAAGTTCATAGGTCTTTTTTGCTATCCTGTAGCTCTCTTCTCGTATCTTTGCGATCTCCCGGTCGTTGACAGCCTTATAATAATAGTCTTTGATAAGCCTTATCAGATCATTTTTAATAACATCTACCCCATATTTCTCACTGAAATATAAATAACGCTGACTGTTTTTTAATGGGGCTCTTTTGGGTTCATAAATTTTATACCCGAGGGTCAGACTCCCTGAATAGAAGCCTTTGTTATCAATAGCCGGATTTATCTGAGAATCTATATAATTGGAATAATTTATGCCAATATCCAGATAGGGATAGTATGGGTCAAGGGATGCCTTATATCTTAGAAGACTGGCATCTTTTTTATACTCCTGTTCTGCCAAAGGGTTATAGTTTTTTGTGCCATAACTAATGGCTTCATCAAGAGTAAGGGCATGAAGCTCTGCGGTTATAAGAAAAAGAATAGAGACAATCAGAATTTTTTTCATAATACTAATATACTGACTGGTCAGTCTAATGTCAATTATTATTTTGAAGACTCTTCTTTCTTAACAGGAGGGATCTTCCCCTTTCTGATATAATTTTTAATTTTTACTTCTGCATCAATAACCTCTTCCGCACTAGGTCCCTGAACCGAATAGCTGTAGCCTTTTTTAGGGTCATAATTTAGTTTAACAGTAAGGGTTTGAGCTAAAATAATTATAACAAAAAATGCCCAGAATCTCATAGTCTGCTCCTTTTTCTCTTGACTAAGAATTACTTATAATGCTAACAAATAAGGCAAAATGAGTAAAGAAAAAGAGCTCCTCTATATATTATGCTCAGATTTTTTAAAAGAGGCAGAGCTTTACAGGCTTTTTGGCAGTGCGAGGGATCTCAGAGATATTGAAAAATATCTTTCCGAAAGAGTTACAGGGGAACAGCTAAAAAAAGCCAGAAAGGATCAGCAGAAGCTCAAACAGATTGATGGCAGAGTTATCTCCATCTTTGATCGCTCCTATCCAGAAATATTAAAAGATATATACGGTGCACCACCTATTATCTACTATAAAGGTAGTTATCAGGAGTCTGATAAAAACGCCATTTCTGTGGTAGGATCAAGAAATATCTCTGAAAAAGGTAAAATTCTTACCGAAATGCTAATCCAGGATTTTGCAGGTTATGAGCTAACCATCGTTTCTGGTATGGCTCTTGGAGTTGATACCATTGCCCACAAAACAGCATTAATGCATAATTTAAGAACTATTGCCGTTATCGGCTCAGGGCTTGATGTAATCTATCCTGCTATAAATAGAGCCCTTTACAAAGAGATATCTGAAAAAGGGGCAGTGATTACTGAACAACCATTGGGAACAAAGCCTTTACCCTTTAACTTTCCAAAGAGAAACAGGATTATCAGCGGACTGTCCAGATCAGTTGTTGTAGTTGAAGCAGGTGAGAAAAGTGGAAGCCTGATAACGGCAAGATGTGCAGCGGAACAGAACAGAGATGTGTTTACCTTTCCGAGAACACCGCTTGATAAAAACAGCTCGGGAAATAATCAGCTTATCAGACTGGGCGCAAAGCTGATAACATCGGGCAGAGATGTGCTTGAGGAGATTTTCCCCTTCCTCAAAAAGGAGAATATAGATATAACTAAAAATAATCTTTCCGATGAAGAGAAAAAAATATTGCAGTTTATCCAGGAAGATCCTGTAAATATTGAAAAATTGTGTTTTTTGCTTGACATGGGACCGCCAACACTGGCAAACTTCTTGCTTAATCTGGAGTTAAAGGGGCTGGTTAAGGAGCTGCCTGGCAGGTTTTACATAAAACTAAAGGAGAAGAAATGAATAAGCGCATACTGGAGATTATAGAAATATTAGAAGAGCGACTTTATAAAGATGCATCAACTGCCATTTTTGTTATGGAAGAGCTTATTTATGAGGGCTACGAACAGGATGAGATTGAAGAGGCAATCTCATGGATTGAAACCTATCAGAAGGATACAGAGATGAATTGTTACTTTGAGCTAAACAAAAACTTCGAGAGTATAAATCTAAAAGAGGATGCATACAGATATCTGGTGGAGGCTTTGAAGCGGGGGCTTATAGAAGAAGATTATTTTGATGAATTACTCTCCCACTGTCTGCTGAGGGAAAAAACTGATATAGACCTTCAAAAGCTTCTTGCCATTGACAGGGAGCTGAGGTCTGTAAAATATATTATATCAAAAGAGGCAAAGGCTAATCTAAGGGCTTATTCATTTAACAGGGACTGCTAAAGAATGTCTAAAAGCCTTGTGCTTGTTGAATCTCCTGCAAAGGCAAAGACTATTGAAAAATATCTGGGAAAGGATTTCAAAGTCCTTGCCACTTATGGTCACATAAAAGACCTTCCGGAGAAGTATCTTGGCGTAAGAATAGAGAAGGGGTTTGAGCCTATCTATGAGCTCACTGGAAAAGCAAAGAAAGTAGTTAACGAGATAAAAAAATCCGCCCAGTTAGCCGAAAAAATATTTATTGCCTCTGACCCTGATAGAGAAGGAGAAGCAATAGCCTTTCATGTAAAAGAAGAGCTTGAGGATCTGAAAAAAGACATAAAAAGGGTAATTTTTTTTGAAATTACCAAAAATGCCATCTCAAAGGCATTTGAATCTCCTGCAGAGCTGGATATAAAAAAATACAATGCCCAAAAATCAAGAAGAGTGCTTGACCGCATTGTGGGATATAAAATAAGCCCCCTTCTCTGGTATAAGGTCAAAGCAGGTCTCTCTGCAGGCAGAGTTCAGTCTGTTGCGCTACTGCTAATCTGTGAAAGAGAAAAAGAGATAAAATCTTTTGTTCCTGAGGAATACTGGACAATAAAGGGTGATTTTAAAAGTCCTGATGAAAAACTGCTACGTGCAAAGCTTGAAGAGATAGATAGCAAAAAGGTAAATCTCAAAAACAAAGAGGAGGTGGAAGGGGTTCTAAAAGCCCTGAAAAAATCTGCCTTCTACATAAAATCAGTAATTGAAAAGGAAAGAATTAAAAAGGCAGGGGAGCCTTTTATTACCAGTACCCTCCAGCAGGATGCGGTAAAAAGACTTAGATTCAGCACCAAAAAAACAATGATGATAGCCCAGATGCTTTACGAAGGTGTTGATCTGGGCAGGCTCGGCAGGCAGGGGCTTATTACCTATATGAGAACAGATTCTCCACGAATATCTGAAGAAGCTATTAGCATGGCAAGAAGCTACATAGAAAAAAAATTCGGAAAGGATTATCTATCAACCAAGCCAAGACAGTTTGAAGGAAAAAAACAGGCTCAAGAAGCCCATGAATGTATAAGACCTACAAATCTTGAACTGGAACCTGATTTGATAAAGGAATTTCTCGCAAGAGAACAGTATCTTCTTTACAGAATGATTTTTAACAGATTTATTGCCTCTCAGATGAAAGACGCAGTTTACAGTCAGAGAATTTATGAGATTGTTGATAAGGATGAAGAAAACTTTATGTTCAGGGCTAAGGGGCTTTCACTGAAATTTTCAGGCTTTCTTTCAGTATATGGTAAAGAAGGAGAGGATGAGTCTGAAGAAGATAAAGAAGGCACTCTGCCACTGCTGGAAAAGGGAACTGAGCTTTCTCTTGAGGAGATATTACCCGAACAAAACTTTACAGCTCCACCACCAAGATATACGGAAGCCACACTGGTAAAAGAGCTTGAAGAAGACGGGATAGGAAGACCCAGCACCTATGCCTCCATAATTTCCACATTACTGGAAAAACATTATGCAAAACTTGAGGAAGGTAAATTTTATCCCACTGAGCTGGGCTGTATCGTAGCGGAACAGCTTGCAAAAAACTTTCCAGAAATCATAAACGTGGAGTTTACAGCAAGGATGGAAGAGAAGCTGGATCTCATAGAAGAGGGTAAAGAAGATTGGGTTTCTGTGATGAAGGAGTTTTACTCAAGATTTGAGGAGACCCTGAAAAAGGCAAAAACTACTATGGAAGACCTGAAAAAAAAGGGGATAGAAACAGATATTCTATGCGATCTCTGCGGTAGGAAGATGGTTATAAAAAGTAAAAATAAAAGCGAGTTTTTAGCCTGTAGCGGCTATCCGGAATGCAAAAATATAAAAAACTTTACAAAAGATAAGCTTGGAAAGATAGTTTTAATTGATAACAAAACAGATAAAAAATGTCCCCTGTGCGGCGGGGATCTTTTAATGAAAAAAGGACCCTATAGCAGTTTTCTTGCCTGTAGCAACTATCCGAACTGCAAGCATACAGAGAATATTACCACTGGCATAAGATGCCCTAAATGTCAGAGCGGTGAACTGGTTGAGAGAAGGACAAAAAAGGGGAGGATTTTTTACGGCTGCAACCGCTATCCAAACTGCGATTTTCTAATAACTCAAAAGCCTGTTAAGGAAGAATGTCCTGATTGTGGGTACCCTTTCCTGTTAGAAAAGAAGGAGAAAAACAGAGCTGTGTTATACTGTCCTAATAAGGACTGCCATTTTAAAAAGGAAAAATGACCCCAAATACTGGCAGACTATATGTGGTTGCAACTCCCATAGGCAATCTTGACGATATTACTTTAAGAGCTGTCAGAATTCTTAAAGAGGTTGATTTTATTATTTGTGAGGATACAAGACATTCAAAAAAGCTTCTTTCCCATCTGGGCATATCAAAAAGGCTTTTATCATATTACAAGCCTTGCGAGTCTGTTAAGGCAAAAGCCATTATAGCCGAAATTATTTCTGGAAAAAACGCCGCCCTCATATCAGATGCGGGCACACCTGCCATATCAGATCCAGGTGAACTGCTTGTGAGAGAAGCAAGAGCACACAATATTGAGGTCATACCCATTCCTGGTCCTTCTTCACTTACCGCTGCTTTATCTGTTTCTGGTTTTAAAACCCAGCCCTTTATCTTTGAAGGCTTTCTTCCCAAGAAAAAGAAAGAGGTTGCTCTAAGGCTTGAAGAATTGAAAAAACTCTCTCTTACAGCGGTTTTTTATGTTCCTGCAAGAGATTTAGAAAGTTTTTTAGAGGTTGCGAAGGAGATAATTCCTGATAGAAAAATTATGATAGCCAGAGAGCTAACAAAGATTCATGAAGAGATAAAAATCGGGAAAGCCCATGAACTTCTTAATCTTAATATGGAAAAAAAAGGTGAGGCAGTGATTATAATGGAAGGTGAAAAAGATATCAGTAATCAGCCTGACTATGCGGAGATCAAAGAGCTTCTAAGACAGGCAATAGCTCATAAAAAATCCTTTAAGGATATACTGAAAAATGATAAATTTATTCATATAAAAAGAAATGAGCTCTACAAAATTTATGAAGAGCTAAAAAGAGGTGGCTATGACAGAGATTGAAAAAAAACTACTTGAAGCATCAAAAAACAACAAGCTTCCATGCAAGCTTGCCTTTAAACTTTCTGAGGAGCTAAATATATCTCTTAAAGAGGTAGGCGAGATTGCCAATAAGCTAAATATTAAGATTACTAACTGCCAGCTTGGATGCTTTAAATAATGGAAGAAAATTTAAAAAAATACCTGCCTCAGGTTGACCAGCTTATAAAAAGGGCAGAAAAAGAGGGGTTTGGAGATCAGGAGCCCTGGCTTAAGGAAGCATTAAAAAATCTTATCGAAAAACAAAGAAAAGCTATATTTTCAGGTAGTTTTAATGAGGAGGAAGACCTTTTTTCTGCCAAAAGTTTTAAAAAAAATCTTTCTGAAGAGCTAATAAGACTGAAAACCCCACCCTTTAAAAGGGTGATTAATGCCACAGGAACGGTTATCCATACCAATCTTGGTAGGTCTCCGCTTTCAAGAGAGATAATAAGGGAGATAGAGCCCTATCTTTGCGGTTATTCAACTCTGGAGTTTGACCTTAAGAGCGGGAAAAGAGGCTCGAGACAGGAAAATATTAAATCAAATATTTTTGATAAAAGGCGTTTTCTTGTGGTCAATAACAACGCCTCAGCCTGTCTGCTTGTGCTGTCCACACTGGCAAAGGGTAGAGAGGTTATTGTATCAAGAGGCGAGCTTGTAGAGATTGGCGGGTCTTTCCGCATTCCAGAAGTAATGGAGCTGTCGGGCTGTTTTCTTAAAGAGGTGGGCACAACAAACAAAACAAAAATTCAGGATTATGAGAAAGCCATAACAGATAATACAGCCCTCATACTTAAGGTTCACAGAAGCAATTTCC
>JBEQAF010000092.1:0-7120 GCA_041640455.1 bacterium | reverse complement strand
ACACAGGTTAAAACCTCTCCTTCTTTTGGTAGATCCACATATACAAGCTCTTCTGATAAACATTCAGGGCAGATTACTCTGGGAGGATAGGATATTTTTTGGCATTTTGTGCATCTGGTTGTTGTAAATCTACCTTCCTTAAGATTATCAAAAAATGGCTGTATTCTTGTAAAATCCTTACCCTGAAGCGGATAAAGATCCATGGTAACCGCATATTTCCCTTCCAGTCTGCTAATTCCTTTCATATCTCCCTCCCGTAAACAATCACAGTCTGTGCGGCAATAAGTCCGCTAAAATTATGGGTCAGACCAAACTGAGCATTTTCCACATTTTTACCAGCTCTCTGCTGAAGCTGTTTCATTATCTCTATACCCTGTCTTATGCCTGTACCACCAAAAGGATGTCCACAGGAGAGCAGTCCTCCATCGGTATTGACAGCTACCTTTCCGCCGAAATCAGACTGACCTGACTCTACAAAAGCTCCGCCTTCACCCTTTTTACAAAAACCGAGCTCTTCATACTCAATAATCTCTGAAATAGTGAAACAATCATGCACCTGTGCCACCTTTATATGGTCTGCAGTGATTCCTGCTTCTTTGTAAGCCTTAGCAGAAGCGATTCGCAACGCTTCCCAGCTGGTCCAATCAGTTTTATTTGCAGAATGGTTATAAAGAGTACACTGACCGGTGCCCATCAGATAAACCAGAGGTCTATCGGTCAGTTTTTTTGCCATCTCTTCCGATGCCAGTATTACAGCGCTGGCTCCATCTGTAAGAGGACAGCAATCAAAAATCTTAAGAGGTCTTGCAACAACCTTTGCTGTCATGGCAGTATTAAGATCTATGCATTCCCTGAAGTGCCCTTTCGGATTATTAAGTCCGTTTCGTCTGTTTTTGATAGAAACCATGGCAAGCTGTTCTTCAGTTGTCCCATATTTTTTCATGTGGAGTTTAGCAACCATGGCAAGCACGGCAGGCGGTAGTCCCAGTCCGTGTGCACCGTCAAAGTCATGGTCAACAGAACAGAGCTGGCTATAAAAGGCTTCCCATTTCTGAGGCGTATTGAGCTTTTCTCCTCCTAAAACCATTATAACATCAGCTACTCCTGCCTTTATCAGTCCATATGCCATAATAATGGCGCTCGAACCGCTTGCGCAGAGCAGCTCTACTCTTGCACAGACGCTTTTTGTTTTAATTCCAACCGATTCCGCAACCAGCGGTGCAAGATGGGTCTGAGTGGCAAGCCTCTCTGTGTATGCAGAGGCAACTATTAGACCATCAATATCCTTATTCGTAACCATGGGATTATCTTTAAAGCAATCAAGAGCCGCTTCCTGCATCATCTCTCTGAGGGTAGCCTTACGCACCCCCCACTGAGACATTCCACCAGCTATGATACAGACCTTTCTCATTGCTGTGCCTCCTTTTCCTTTCTCATTCTGTTTCGAGCTTCGATAGCTTTAACCATCTTTACCAGCGCCAGATTATAAGGAGTTTCCACTCCAAACTGTTTACCCAATTCAACAATCGCTCCGTTTAGATTGTCAATCTCTGTCTTTCTACCTGCTTCCAGATCCTGCAGTGTTGAAACCTTGTTATCCTTCACCCCTGAAAGAGCTTTTAGAGCAAACTCTCCAGGGTTATTAAATACATCAAAGGTAAAACCCTTTGCCTTAGCTACCTTAGCCATCTCTTCTGCTACGGTTTTAATAAAGTCTTTTGCCTCCTCACAGGCAAGCGCTTCATTTCCTGTCATACCCGTTACAGCCAAAAAGGCATTACATGCCACGTTTGCTACAAGCTTTCTCCATATGGGGATCTCAATTGGCTCCTTGCATACATCTGTTTTAAATCCATACTTTGTCAAAAACTCGGCTATCTCAGCTACCTTAGGATCCTCTTTTGCATCAATTCTACCCACATATATATATCCCATTCCACCAGCGTATCTTATCTCGTTTGGACCAAGAAGCTGAGCGCTGTGAGCGGTTACTCCCCCAACCGTTCTATCAGGTCCTACATAATTCGAGATAATTTCAAGATTTCCAAGACCGTTCTGAACCGATAGAAGATAGGTATTGGGTCCTATCATGGGCTTGCTCATCTCTACCGCAGACTGAGTATGGTATCCCTTTACAGATATCTGAACCACATCGCATATGCCTACTTCTGCAGGATCTGATGTAATATTAACACGCACATTATGTTTTGACCCGTCAGGCATGGTAATATTAATCCCCTCTCTCTTTATCAGTTCCACTCTCGGCTTATCTACCTCTATAAGCCATACGTCCTTTGCACCGTTCATAGTTAATACAGCACCTATGGTACCTCCGAGGGCACCTGCTCCAACTATTGAAAATTTCATAAGGCTACCCCTCCCTTAATTGCTAAAATTTTTTTAGCATTATCTCCTAAAATCTTCTTTTTAACACTCTCTTTGAAAGGCAAAGACATAATTTTTTCAATATTATCCTTTATATCTCCTGTGCTGGGGAAATCACTTCCAAATATGATTTTATTCTCAATCTTTTCCAGCTCTGGAAAGTATTTGAGCAGATTTTCTGGTGGCAGACCGGATATTTCAAGATATACATTTTTATGCAGCCTTGCCAGAAAGAAAGCCCTGTCATAAAAAAAACCTCTTCCGCCATGAACCAGTAAAATTTTTAAATCTGGAAAATCCACTGCCACATCATCCAGAAAGAGCGGATCTCCGTATTTTAGCCTCGCTCCCTTAAAAACAGAGCTTCCTGTGTGAAACATTATGGGCATATTAAGACTTTCTGCCTCTGCGTAGAGCGGATATAGGAAGCTATCGTTGGGATAAAAATACTGATATGTGGGGTAGAGCTTTAGTACCCTGAACCCCTGATTGTGAAGCCTTTTTAGCTCATTTCTTGGGCTTCTAACAAGATAGGGGTTTATATTACAGCCAGGAATCAGTCGCTTGTTTTTTCTGCAGATGCTTAACACCTCTTCATTGTCAATAATGCCTGTAGTAATTGGGCTTACCTCCGCTAATCCTACAGCAAAATCAACTCCTTGAGATATTAGATATTCATCAATACTGCCGTTAAGTATATCAATAAAATTTGACTCTTTCTTTTCCCAAACCTTCTGGCAGAATTCAAAGACATCCTTGTAAAGCTCATTTCTTCTTGCCAGATGGAAGTGGAAATCTATTATCACATAATCCCCTTATTCTTTATTCTTTGGTTTTGGTAACACCTGTTCCCAGAGGGTGTCGTCTGCAAGAGCCCCCTTTGCGATCAACTGCCTGAGCTTAATAAAATCGATAATATCCTTACCTGTTGCTTTTCTGGTGGTAAATGCTGTAAAGCCCGGAAATGCTTCATAATTCATATTGGCGCCCAGCCAGTAACGGTTTGGTGTTTTAAAAATGTCCCAGAAATATCTTTTCTTTGACCTGATGCTATCAATTGATTTCATCAAACACTGGGGGAAAAGGTTTACAAAGCGCCAGATTATCTCATCTACTGCTTTATCAAGCAGTTCAAAATCCGTTGTGCATTGACCTATCAGCTCTTTAGCTTTTTGTGCTTCTTCACCGGTCTTAAACTCTCCGTAAACAATCTCTCCATCTCTTATAAACTCCTCAGTAATGACAAGCGGGTTTCTTACCCATCTACCATCTTTTTTCAGAACCGGGATAGCCTTTGAGATAAGCCCCTTGAATTTCATCTTATAGGCGCTCCATAGCTCGCAGCTCACACAGTTCCACATGGCATCTTCCATTGAAAGAAACCATGGTAAAAAGTCTGTAGCGCCCCCGTCCGGTGCAGAGCCATGTTTTGGTCCTGCCTGACCATACACAGCCATATCAGAAGAGATGGTGATATCACAAGCCATACCTATCTCCTGTCCGCCGGCGACTCTCATACCGTTAACCCTGCATATAACAGGTTTTTTGCAGTTCAGTATGCCATCCACCATGGCATTGAAAAGATCCATATATTCGCCATACTCATTAGGCCTTTTTGAATAATACTGGGCGTACTCAACAGTGTTTCCGCCTGTACAGAACGCTTTGTCTCCCACCGATGTAAAAACAACCGCCGCCACTGATCTGTCTGATGAGGCTTTCTGAAATCCAGCGATTACTCCCTTTACCATCTCAGTAGTATAGGAGTTGTACTGTGCTGGATTATTTAAAACGATGTAAGCTGTATAAATATCCTCTATTATAGAGCCCTCTGGTGTTCTTATGGGTCTTTTTTCGTATAAGGTGCAGGGTTCATCTTTCCCACAATGCTCTTCTCCGAATAAACTGTGATCCTTAAGTTCATTATCTCTTTTAAGCCAGTCTATGCTCATCTGCTAACCTCCCTTTGAATTTTTTAATCTATTATACTGAAAAAAAACAATTACACATCATAAATAATTTAAAAAACTGTTCTATAATTTCTATGGTAGCCGAGTCACAAGCAACCTATATGCCAATTTTATAAAATAATATTTTGTTTTAATTCTAAAAAAATCTCTGGTTAAAGAGGAGCTTTTTTAAACAATGTTTATTTTTCAATGATTAATAATAACCATAGCTTGTGGTCAAAAATAACCGAACCTTGACAAATTTTTTTTACACACTATACTATATTTAGCACTCTTATTTTTTGAGTGCTAATTTAGTTTTCAGGAGATCTATTTGACAGAGCTTAACAAATATTACCAGATAAGTGATGTTGCCGTTTATATTAAGGAGATAAGCAATTATCCGGTTCTTACTCCCGAAGAGGAAAAAGCTCTTGCCATAAGGTACCGGGAGACTAAGGATATAGAAGCGGCTAAAAAGCTGGTTACTTCAAATTTAAGATTTGTTGTAAAGATTGCCTATGAATATCTTAGTTACGGAGTCAGTCTTCTTGATCTGATTCAGGAAGGCAACCTCGGGCTTATGATGGCGGTTAAAAAATTTGATCCCCACAAAAATTACAGATTGATATCTTATGCTATCTGGTGGATAAGGGCTTATATTCATAACTATATTATGAATAATTACAGCCTTGTTAAGGTAGGCACCACCCAGAATCAGAGAAAGCTTTTTTATACCCTTCCCAAGATAAAAAAAGATCTTATGTTGAAAAATCAGGATCTGGAGCAAACCAAAGAAGAGATAGCCAGAGTGCTGGATGTTTCTCCACTTGAGATAGATGAGATGGAGCTAAGGCTTTCTGCAAGGGATTTTTCTCTTGAATCGGGCAGAGATAACGACGAGGAAAGCAGGTCGCCTCTCGAGAAAATAGCCGATACAGGTTCAAATATAATTGATCTTATTGAAGAAGAGGACGAGGCTAACTACAAAAGATATGTGGTAAGGCAGGCGATGGAAAAGCTCAATGAAAAGGAGAAATTTGTTATTGAAAATAGGATCCTTAGAGACGAACCGCTAACTCTCCAGGAGGTGGGTGAAAAGCTGGGGATTACAAGAGAAAGAGTAAGACAGATTGAAACCACCGCCCTGATCAAACTGAAAAAATATATTAAGCTGGAAGACAACTAAGCTATTATCTTTAAAAATTCAATCCCTTCTTCTATCAGCATCTTTCTTTTTGACAGGGTTGTCTGTTTTAAATAAATGGTTCTGTAAACCTCTTCTAACCATCTTATAATCTCCTGTTTCCGCTCCTCGAGCAGGTTAAGTTTTTTTACTGCTTTTTCTACCTCCGAAAAAGGTGCGAGTAGAAGGTCCTGACCTGATGTTTTGCCCAGAACAATTAAAAAAGATCTGAGCACCGAGGAGAGCTCATCCTCTCCAAGAATCCTGTCGAAAGCAACTTTTTTTTCCGAAATTTTGTTTTTTACGAGAGTTCTTAAGTAAAGTCCTATAATAGTAAAGGTTATCAAAAAAATTAAAATCACAATAGCATAAAAATCATAGTCTATCTTTCTAATGACCGTAAGCTTTTTTTCCAGTCCTGACCTGTCAGTAGAGAGAGGGTTTGAGGGCATAACAACCTTAATATTAAAAGAGCTACCTGAAAGATTTTTCAGGATCCCCTTTTTGGGGTCTAAAATCTGGTGTTCAGGAAGTCTGATATGGTAATCACCATCTTGCGATGGTAGAAAGAAATAGTTAAATTTTGCTACAGTGTAAAGGTCAGGATAAATGGAGATAATATCAAAGCTGTAATCTTTTAAAAAAACGTGTGAATCACCTGAAACCAACGGTTTTGGTGGCTTAAAAAACTTTAAAAATCCCCATCCCGAGTAGTAAACATCAATGTTTATCTGATTTTTATTTGTTGCCGTGTAGACGTTTACCTTTGCATTAATATCAGCAGGATAAAGCTCCCTATTTTCACTATTGTTTTCAGAGATTGTGAATATCATGGGGCTTGATGCAAAACCATAGCTCTTTTCATCTCTTTCGAGTCTAAGTTTTAACGGTGAAAGATTATATGTGCCTGATTTTATAAAAGAAATGAGAAACCTTATCTGATATTTCTGCCCATTAAAACTTTCATCGGCAAGCCTTTCAACAAACACATCGCCCCACCCGCTCCAGTGGATCTGAATGTTTTTGTAATAATTATTAATCTCAAGGGTCAGATAAACAGGTGTAAATGGATAAAGAGTCTCTGAGGATTTTAAAATGATAAATTTGGGCGGAAGGTCTAAAAAACTATCGGGCTTCTTTTTTAAAGATAGCTGAATCTGCTCTGTGTCAGAGATACTAAACTTTACTGGGGGCAGGGAGACAGACCTGTTTTCCACATCATGGAAAACAAAAGGCCCTATCTCATACAGTCCGCTCTTTTCAAAAAATAGATATAGATCATAACGGTATTTATAACCCCGTTCAATGGCTTCACAGGTTAAAAATCCAGAAACAGCCTTTGCCCCAGCTGGCAATAGATAATAGGGCTCCTTATCAACAACCGTTTGACTTTCAAAGCTTAAAGATATTTTTGTAAGTCTGTTTACATATGTGCTTTGTATATCCTGAGCAGAAGAAGTTGATGATATAAGAAGAAAAAGCAGGATTATCTCAAAAAACAAATACCTTTTAAGAATAACCCTGCCCATAGAATTTTTAATGTTTAAAATGTCTAACTCCGGTAAATACCATAGCAATGTTATATTTATCAGCCAACTCT
>JBEQAF010000091.1:1778-7208 GCA_041640455.1 bacterium | reverse complement strand
TATTGAAACATTATCACCTTTATTAAAATTTCTGGGCAAAAATATCTTCTCGCCACCAATGACGCCCTGTGAGTGATTATCAAAGGACTCGGTTATTTCTACATTAAAATAATTCTCTACCTCAAAAAAACTTCTGATAAATGCACTTTTCGGTGAAGATCTAATCTCATCTATAGTTCCTGATTGAATAATCTTTCCCTCTTCCATCACAAAAATCATCTCTCCATATTTTAAAGCATCAATCAGACTATGGGTTGTGAACAGAAGAGTTATATGATTTTCCCGGCAGTAGTCAAACACGCTCTTTTTAAAACCTTCGCCTTCAACCAGATCTATTGAAGAAAAGGCTTCGTCAAGAAATAAATATTGGGGCTTATAGATTATAGACCTTAGAATTGCAACCTTCTGAGTCTCCCCACGGGAAAGAGTTTCGGGATTTTTGTCAAGCAGTCCTGTTAGCATAAATTTTTCTGCCAATTCCTTTGCTCTAACAAGAGCTTTCTGTTTATCCTGCTTTCTTATCAATAAGGGATAGATAATATTATCCATAACTGTACCTGATATCAGGTACGATGGCTGAAAACAGGCAGAAAGGTTTTTTCTGAATGCATCTTTGTTCTTTTCGGTAATCAAGGTTTGGTTAATTCTTATCTCCCCATTATAATTCTGAATAAGTAACATGAGAATTTTTATAAGGGTAGTCTTTCCTGAGCCGTTCGGACCTATTAAACAATATCTTTGCTCTGTCTTTTTTAGATTAATACTGATGTCTTTTATGGAAAAGCTCTCGTTTACTTTAAAAGACAGCTCTGAAATCTCAATGCTCATCTCACTTTTTCCTGAATATGGGTCAGTATGTAATTGATAACAAAGGCGATAATAAGGAGGATTATGCTTAAAGCTATTGCCCTGTCAAAATACCCCATAGATGTTTCGAGCACTATGGAGGTGGTCAGAACCCTTGTATAGCCTTTGATATTTCCACCCACCATAAGAGAAGCCCCCACCTCTGATATTACACTGCCGAAGGCAGCCATGAGAGTTGTTACAAAAAGCACCCTTTTTTCCCTGATTATAAGACTGATAAGGTCTTTCTTCCCGGCACCAAGAGCATATATCTGTATCTTGTAATCTTCAGGAAAGGATTTAAAAGATGAATAAGCAAAGCCTATCACCATAGGACAGGCGATCAGAAACTGAGCTATTATCATTGCATATGGGGTGTATAATATTTCAAAATCTCCAAAAACTCCACCACGCCAGAATAATAAAACAATGAAAAGCCCAACTATCACAGGCGGAACTCCCATCCCAAGATTAACCAGAGAGAGAAATATTTTTTTTAAGGGGAAGTTATAAAAATAGAGAAAAAAGCTTATCACCAGCCCTACAACAAGACTTAGCAACGTGGAGACCGCAGATATAAGCAGAGATAAAAAAATGATCTCATATACATAGCTATCAAAACTGAATAAGAGTTTAACCGAACTTATAATACCTTCTAATATCATGGTTAATTAATGGGATAAAAAAATCTTGCCTCTTTTTTTAAAAACTCCCTGAACTGACTGCCTGAAAAAAACTCCACTACTTGAGCTGTTTCCTTTTCAAATCCGCTGACTACAAGAAGGCTATAAATATTTTTCAAACTCTCATCTCTAACTACAATTCTCATTTTGAGCTTATCTTTAAATTTATCAAAGGTAGCCTCATCGGCAAAAGTATAAGCCCTTTTCTGATATGCTATAAGCAGTGTCTGCCCCATCCCTGTTCCTGATTCGAGAACCCAGCTTTTATCTGCAATTATATTATATCTTTTAAAAAGCTCCATCTCTTTTAGATGAGTCCCCGACCTGTCTCCCCTTGATATATATTTATTCCCTGTCTGCTTAATTTTCAAAAGGGCGTCTTTTAAAGGAAGTCCTGATATTCCAGCGGGATCATCATCGGGTCCAGCCATAACAAAAAAGTTATACATAAAGGGTACTCTTTTGGAGCTGTAACCATTCTTTATAAAATCCTCTTCCAGCTGCTGATTATGGGCTATCACAAGCGAAACCTCTTTTTTTTCACCCAGTTTGAGGGTCTTTGAGGTTCCTGCTGAAATGAAAAAAAGCCTTTTCTTATATCTATCATAATAGTATTTGGCGAGGCTATCTGCCAGCCCGCTGTCCACAAAACTTGTGGTAACAGCGATTTTTAAACTATCCCTTGCAGTAGCATGGACATTAAAAAATAAACAGAATGCTAACTGGAGAAAAAGAATCTTTTTATACTTCATTTAGTACTGCAGAAGTGAAAAAACGCTGTAATCTTTCAACTTTTCTCTACCACCAAGTGCTTTAATCTCTGCAAGGAATACACATTCGAATATCTTTGCATGAAGCCTTTCTACCAGCTCAATGGTTGCCCTTACTGTACCACCGGTGGCAAGCACATCGTCGCAGATAATAACACTCTCGCCATGCTCTATGGCGTCTGTATGAATCTCAAGGCTATCCTGACCATATTCAAGGTCGTAGGTAACCTTTATAGTATCAGAAGGCAGTTTCCCGGGCTTTCTCACCAGCACGATACCTTTATTAAGCTTATATGCAAGCGCCGCACCAAGTATAAAGCCTCTTGCTTCTATGCCAACCACATATTTAATATTCTTGTCTATATATCTATGAGCAATGTAATCTACAGCCCGATGAAAGTTTTTGGCATCTTTAAGAAGAGTGGTAATATCTCTGAAAAGAATCCCCTTTTTAGGAAAATCTGGAATTACTCTTATAACATCTATAAGTTCCTGCATAACCCCTCCTAAAAAAAATCTTCCTGCTCATTATCCTGTTCGATAATTTTTTTAAGCTTGTCAAGGGCTTTGGCTTCTATCTGTCTAATTCTCTCCCTTGTGAGATTATAAATGCTGGCAACCTCTTCAAGAGTTTTAGGAACGCTGTTGTCAAGTCCATATCTGTAGATCAGTATCTCTCTTTCCTTTGTATCAAGCAGTTCTAACCACTTTTTTATCTTATCCTTAACTATTATTGATTCCATAATTTCCACAGGGCTGGGCGAGCTGACATCCTGAACAGTCTCTCCCAGAGAGTACTCATCATCAGCAGGATTTTTTGGCGCATCCATAGAAGAGACCTTTTTAAGATGAGAAAGAATTTTATTGATATCATCTATCTCCATACCAACCAGCTTAGCCAGCTCTTCTTCGTCAGGTTCTCTACCATAGCTTGATAAAAAGTTTGATATCTCTCTCTGAATCCGAATAATCTCTTCGGCTATATGAACTGGCAATCTTATAGGAAGTGTCTGATTTGCCAGAGCTCTTTCTATGGATTGTCTTATCCACCATGTGGCATAGGTAGAAAATCGGCAGTTTTTAACCGGCTCAAACTTATCAACTGCCCTTATTAAACCAATATTTCCTTCTTCTATGAGGTCAATGAGGTGGAGACCTCTACCCATATATTTTTTTGCGATTTTTATTACAAGTCTGAGGTTCCCCTCTATGAGTCTGTTACGAGCCTTCTTATCTCCTTTTTTAATCCCTTCTGCAAGCTCCTTCTCCTCCTCATAGGTAAGAAGCTTCTTTTTCTGCACATCTTTTAGGTAAATTTTAAGGAGTTCTGTGGATGTATCAACAACAGTTGATCTATCTTCCCCGTGATCCTTTCTTCTTGGCATAAATATGTTAATATTACATTAAAAAAACCTTTTTTAAAAGTTTAATTTGATTTTAAAAATAAAATATATTAATCTTTTCTTGTGAGCAGAGAGCTTCGCTGTGCAATTATTTTTATAATCATTACTTTATTGATAGTAATTACATTATTTATCTCCTATAAAGTTGGAACTTACTTGCAGATGAGAAAAACACCCCTTCAGCTATTCAGAAAATAACATGATCCTGTCGCCCTTAGCAGAAGAGATTCTCAAATCACGCTATTATCTTAAAGACAGGGATGGCAATATTATTGAGGATTTTAAAGCCCTTGCCTTGAGGGTTTCCAAATCAACTGCAAAAGCTGACCTTTTATATGGAAATAAACGCATCACAAAAACTGAAGAGGAATTTTTTGAGATAATCTACTCTCTTAAATTTCTACCTAACTCTCCCACTCTTATGAATGCAGGTAAAGAAAAAGGACAACTGGCCGCATGTTTTGTTCTCCCCATAAGAGACAGCTTAAACAGCATTTTTGATACCTTAAAAAGGGCAGCCATAATTCATAAAAGCGGGGGTGGCACGGGGTTTTCTTTCTCTGATTTAAGACCCAGAGGTGACCTTGTTGCTTCTACTAACGGTGTGTCTTCAGGTCCTGTCTCATTCATGCAGATTTACGATATGGCAACTAATGTGATTAAACAGGGCTGAAAAAGACGTGGCGCCAATATGGGGGTGCTACATATAAGCCATCCAGATATAGAAGATTTTATTAAGGCAAAAGACCAGCCTTATATGCTTACAAATTTTAATATTTCTGTATCTTTAGACAAAAAACAGATTGATGCATTTAACAAAAAGCAGATGATATCTTTAATAAGCCCAAGAACTAAAGAATTGACTAAACAGCTTCCAGCAGAAAAACTTCTTGAGCTTATATGCTTTTACGCATGGAAGACTGGTGATCCTGGTATAATTAATCTTCATGCTATAAACCAATCAAATCCAACTCCTCATCTTGGTAAGATTACTGCAACAAACCCCTGTGGTGAACAGCCTCTTCTTCCCAATGAATGTTGCACTCTCGGTTCCATAAATCTTGTAAAGTTTATTAAAGACAAAAGTATCGATTATAATGAGCTCGGCAAAACTATAAAAACTGCTATCCATTTTCTTGACAATGTGATTGATACAAATCACTACCCATTTAAAAATATTGAATCCATTGCCAGAAGAAATAGAAAGATAGGTCTGGGGATTATGGGCTTTGCGGATACTCTAATTTTATTGAACATAAGTTATAGCAGCAGATCGGCTATCAACCTGGCTGAAGATATTATGAAATTTATAAATGAAGAGGCAATAAGAGCCTCTGAAGAGCTTGCCCGTAAAAGAGGACCATTTTTAGAATTTCCAAAAAGTATTTACAATAAAACAGGGATGAAGGAAAGAAGAAATGCCACAGTTACCACCATAGCACCAACAGGCACCATAAGCCTTATTGCAGGTGTTTCAAGCGGTATAGAACCTGTTTATGCCTTTAAATTAAAACGTAGAATTCTGGATAAAGAGTTTGAGGATATTCATCCAATTTACAGATTCTACCAGGAAAATCATCTAAAAATTGATAGAAAAATATTTCAAACTGCCTTTGATGTAAAACCAGCACAGCATCTTCTGATCCAGCATGCCTTTCAGAAATATACGGAAAATGCTGTTTCAAAGACCATTAATCTGCCCGAAAATGCAACTTTAGAGCAGGTAAA
>JBEQAF010000091.1:0-1768 GCA_041640455.1 bacterium | reverse complement strand
GTAAAGGAGATTTTTT
Organism: bacterium; assembly: GCA_041640455.1. GTDB lineage: Bacteria > CALINM01 > CALINM01 > CALINM01 > CALINM01 > JAOAGA01. The sequence goes on along the minus strand of JBEQAF010000091.1, from coordinate 1,752 downwards.
TAGCAGCCTTAGAATTAAACCTTAAAGGACTTACTGTTTATAGAGATCAGAGCAGACCCAAACAGACTCTTAACTTCTGTAACATAAACCCTGATAAGGAATGCTAAACCTATCTGCTCCTTTTATAAAGCTCAATGGTTTGTTTATAGTTTCTTATACCCTCTTCTACTCTCTTTAAAATACTCTCATCGGCTTTTTTTACTACTCTCGCAGGTTGTCCCATAAGGATGGAAAAATCAGGCACCTCAGTCTTTTCTGTAACAAGTGAGCCTGCGGCAATTATGCAGTTATTCCCAACCTTCACTCCATCCATAAGAATGGCTCCCATCCCGATAAGCACATTATCTCCTATTTCACAGCCGTGAATTACTGCCCTGTGACCTATTACAACCCTATTCCCGATCTTTGTTGGATAGTAAGTGTTGGTCACATGTATGATAGTGCCATCCTGAACACTCACATCCTTACCTATTCTAATAAAATTTACATCTCCTCTTATTACACTTCCAAACCAGACGGAGCTACCCTCGTCTATCTCCACATCCCCTATAATGTATACACCCTCTGATATATATACCGACGGATGTATTAGGGGAGTTTTGCCATTAAAGCTAATTATCATAAACCAAGCTCCGCTGATATCTTTGACATAGCTTTTAAAGCTATACTAAAAAAATCTTTAAGCTCAAGCCCGAGCTCAGAGCAGGCGCTCATCTGCTCTCTGCTTGCACCCTTTGCGAAATGCTTCTCTTTAAAACGATTTAAAAGATTATCTACTGTAAGGTCAGAAATTTTCTTTGATGGTAGCACAAGTGTCGCAGCAACTATAAAACCAGATACTGGATCGGCACAGTATATAGATTTATCCATTAAAGATTTTCTTTCCACAAGTCCTGTATGTGCCCTTACGGCATACAATATATCCTCTGAGACCTTCCCTTTAAAAAAATCAGCAGTTATATTGCCATGATTTTTAAAGTCATTTAAAGTTTCTTCGTAATCAAAATCATGGATCAGCCCGCAAAGCCCCCAGCTATCTCTATCTTCATTAAAAAAATCAGCCAGTTCGATCATAATTGACTCTACCGCCAGCATGTGCTTTAAAAGATTTTTATTTTTAATCTTTTTTGAAACCTCCAGAAATATCTCTTCCCTGCTCATAGGTAATCTCCTTTATTTCAGAATCTCATATCTTGTATTTCTAACCTTCGGTATAAATCCTGCTTCTTCGATAATCCTCACAATCTCATCTCTGTCAACAAGAAATCTAAAGCCTGTGGCAGAAACCACATTCTCTTCTAACATAGTTCCGCCCATATCGTTAGCTCCATAAAACAATGAAATCTGTGAGACCTTTGCCCCCTGAGTTACCCATGATGCCTGGATATTTTTAATATTTTCAAGAAATATCCTTGATGTGGCAAGTACTCTAAGGTAGTAGTATGATGAGGCTTTTTTCCCTCCAAGCTCGTTTTTACCAGGCTGATAAGTCCATGGAATAAAGGCTCTGAAAAATCCCGTCTCTTCCTGTAAATCTCTGATTCTTTTAAGATGAAGAATAATATCTTGAGGCTTCTCAATGCTTCCGAACATCATAGTGGCGGTGCCTTTCATACCCAGTTTAGCTGCTTCACGCATCACACTTTCCCATTCGGCATAGCCTATTTTTTTTGGACTAATCTCCTTTCTTACCTCGTCTACAAGAATTTCGGCGCCACCTCCCGGTAGTGATTCAAGCCCTGCTTCTTTTAA
>JBEQAF010000090.1:0-7720 GCA_041640455.1 bacterium | reverse complement strand
GAGACATTGTTGAGGTCAGCATTGAAAATATCGGCACCCTTAGTAATAGGGTTTCCTTTTATTAGAAATAGAAAGATTTTGTATCCTAAATATATTTTATTTTTTACAAAAATGATGTAATATAAATCAAATGAAACGCTTAGTTTTTCTGTTAATTTTTCTTTTAGCTTCAACTCTTTCTGCTAATAGTGAGTTAGCCCAGCAAAAAAAACAGTTTGAAAAGGAGCCTCATTTTACATCACCCCTTATATACAAAACATCAGAGGAGTATGAGATAACCAAGATAGATATTACAACTATTCCCAATATTAACTCTTTAAAAATCTCTGTAAAAGGTGTAAAGATAGGCGATAATAAAAACATGGTACTGAAGCTACTTGGACATCCAGATGAGATTAACGAGATGGGAATATATTTCTACAAGGATAAAAAAGATCCGCTCTTTGCCATTGTGTTTGACAATGAAGACAATGTGCGAAGAATAGTGCTTTTTCCAGGTATGGCAAAATACGCCATAGGAAATACAAAAAAACTTCTGAGCCATCAGCTTGCCACCGATGATGAACTTAGATACTTTCTGCTCGGCATTGAGGATGACAAAATTAAATCACCTACAGGCAGACTTACTTTCAGATATCTTAAGGAAGGATTTGAGATAACCTACGTGAAAATAGGCTCCGAAATGGAAGATTATATGTTCTTCCTGAAATATCCTGCAAAAATTAGATCAGATAGATGAAAAAGTTAATCCTTCTAATTTTACTCCTTTCAATTCCTGGGTACGGATTCTGCACTGATATTTATTACCTTAAACCAGTAGAGCTATTTCCTGGTTCTGAGGTTGCCATATTTGGAAAAGATTTCAATGAAAATACAGTGGTGGTTTTTGGAAGCAAAGCCATTAAACCCCATAGTATCTCCTCTGACAGACTGCTTTTTTTTATCCCCAATAATACAGAACCAGGTCTTTATCTTACGACACTAAAAACCGATAGGAAAGAAGTATTGCCATCCTTTTCATTATTTGTCAAAAGCAGAGACTTTTTGATTAAAAACTTTCAGCCTCAGTCTGTGAACCGCTGTACAGAAGAAATTACCAATGTTACCGTTGAGGGAGAAAATCTTGATATGGTTAAAAAACTTATCCTTCAGGGTAGCCATCTAAATTTTAGCACATCAAAAAATAAGCTTAATTTTGAGCTTCCAGCCTCTCTAATAAATAGAAACAGCTATCTGAATATCTATTTTTACAACCATGAGGAAAAAATAAAGGATATAATTACCATTAATATTAACAATAAACCGCTTATTGAATCCGTTGAGATAGCAGACAACGATCTTACCAGTATTACTCTTAGAATTAGAGGAAAAAACTTTATCCATCCAGCCAAGCTCTTTGTCAATAACGAGCTTATAAAGGGAAAATCTACCGAGATAACCACCAGAGATCTTTCTAAAAGCTCTCCCATGCTTGACCGTTTTGAGCTTTTAAGCTGCAGAGAGATAGTTTACAGAAGATATCCTCCTTCCAGTGAGTCTAAGGAGCTTTTAATCTACCTTGAAAATCCTACTGGAGAAAAGAGCAATACCTTCAGCATTACTGTTCCTTAAAAGAGTAGAAACTCTATGTTTAGAGAAAGTTTTTTTCTGAAATTGAAGTCATCTGCACTAAACAATGAAAAAAAATTTTTAACCCCTTTTGGCTGTCTATCATCAAAGGCAATAAGAAGACATGAGGATAATACGGAAAAAACTGATCATAGACTTCCATTTGCTATCGATGCCGACAGAATTCTTTATTCCAGAGCCTATGCACGATATATTGACAAAACTCAGGTTTTTTCACTGGTGCCCAATGATCATATAACCCACAGAGCCCTGCATGTACAGTTTCTTTCTAAAATCTCAAGAACAATCGGCAGTATACTGGGACTAAATCTTGATCTTATAGAAGCTATAGCTTTGGGACATGATATAGGTCATCCACCATTTGGACATGATGGAGAAAGAATGCTCTCAAGGCTTTCTGAAAAATATGCTGGCAAACCTTTTTATCATAATATACAGAGCATTAGAATACTTGAGAAGATTGAAAAAAAAGGGAAAGGGCTTAATCTGACCTTTCAGAGTCTGGACGGCATTTTATGTCATAACGGTGAAGAAAACTATGCCCATACGGCGCCAGACAAAAATGTTAGTTTTGATAAGCTTCAAACCGTACAGTCAATCATTGAAAAGGGAGGAACAGATTATTCACCATCAACACTGGAGGGCTGTCTGGTAAAAATCTGTGATACCATCAGCTACGTTGGCAGAGATTTTGAGGATGCAATCTCACTGAAATTAATAAAAAGAAGCCAGCTACCAGAAATTGTCGTAAAAAGGCTGGGAGATACGGCAGGAAAAATTGTTTTTAATCTGGTAACCGATGTTATCGAAAATAGTGTTAATAAACCCTATATATCTTTATCAGAAGAGATAGCTGAGGCGCTGTTTGAACTTAAAAGATTCAATTATCAACACATTTATATGAACAAGAAGATAAAAACAGAGCACAAAAAGCTTAATAAAATGATGGAGATGATTTTTGAAAGCGCCTTTGAAGATCTTATTAAGAAACGGACTAATTCTCCTATCTACAGAGATTTTCTGAATGATATGGAGGAAGACTATTTAAATTCAAATAAACCCGAAGAAATAGTCATTGATTATATCTCCACTATGACAGACCGCTATTTTCTTGATATATTCAAGGAAAAATTTGTTGCAGAAACTCTTCCCAGATATTTTTCATAATGCGTGTCCTTTTAATCCAGCCTCCTCTGTCAGATTTTTACCATACCAGCATAAGGACATACCCGCTCGGAATCATGTATCTTGCAGAAGCCATTAAGGAAGACTCTCATGTCTGCCTTTTAGACCTTAGAACAGGATTTAAACCTAAAGAGACTGAGGATCTCTTTTTTAAAGATTTAAATAATTTTTACAGAAAAGATATCCGCTCTCCATTCTCTTTGTTTTCAAAATATCAGTATTTCGGCATGGATAAAAATATTATAAAGAAAAAGATAGAGGATTTTAAACCTCATATAGTCTGTATATCAAGCCTATTCTCTACTTATTTTGAAGAAGCTCTTGAGATCGCTAAAATAGTCAAATCGATTAGCAAAGATATTATTGTTGTCTCTGGCGGAAATCATCCCACCCTATTTCCAGAACAGGTATTATTAAATAAAGAGATTGATTTTTTAATCAGAGGTGAAGGTGAAACACCTTTAAGAGAACTTATAAAAACACTCAAAAAAGGTGGAAATATAAGTAACATTGAGGGCTTATGCCTTAAAAACAAAGATTATCACCATATCTCAGAGATAAATGTAGAGAAACAGATTGACATCATACCAGCCAGAGAGCTAATAGATCCGTCAGGATATAAGATAGGCAGAAGACTTTATGCCTTTGTTATATCATCAAGAGGCTGTCCTAAAAGATGCAGTTTCTGTGGAAAACCACCATACCCTTTTAGAAAAATTAGTTTAAGCACCATAGAAAAAGATATTGATAAATGTATGAGTCTGGGCATAGGGCATCTGGATTTTGAAGACGATATGCTCACTCTTGATAAGCCCCATTTTGCTGGTCTTCTTGATGTTCTGAAAGATAAAAATCTTTATATCACTGCAATGAATGGCATATATCATGAAACACTAACTCATCCTTTACTTGAAAAGATGTTAAAAGCGGGGTTTAGAAGACTCAATATATCTCTTGTGGATCTGTCGGAAGAGATTCTAAGCCGTCAGAACAGATTTTTAAATAATATTGACAGTCTTCTCAAGATATTAGATGAGATGGATTTTCAAACTGAGATACATTTTATTATCGGCTTGCCCGGGCAAGAGCCCGCCCATGTCACTAATAGCATAATCTTTCTCATGGAAAGGCGGTGTCTTCCAGCGCCGAGCGTATTTTATCTTGCACCAGGAAGCCCTATCTTTGAATCAGTGAAAGATAATATAAATTTTAAAGCGATGAGATCCAGTTATATGATAGAATTTAATCCTCTTTTTGACCGCAAAACCACCTTTACCCTTTTATTAATCTCAAGATTTGTAAACTTTTTAAAATTCATTATAGATAAAAACAGCGGGATAAAATATCTTTCTGAAATACCTTACCTGCTTAAAGATGATGAAAAACTTATTTTTTCTCTTCTTTTTAGAGAAAAAACATTTTATGCTATAAAAAAAGACAAAAATGAAATAATTAAACAACCCGTTAATTCTGAACTGATTAGATTTTTTCTTGATAAGGCAAGGGGAAGCTCAATCAAAGGATTTAAGACGAAAAATATAATTTTATTTGACCTATGAAACAGGCAAACTTTCTTAATACAAAAAATAAGGAAAAAAACAAAATAATCTTTGAATTAGTTGAGAGGCTTTACTATGAAGGAGAAAAGGTTTTAATCTACTGCAAATCAGAAGAAAGAGCGAGTGAGCTTGACCGTTTTCTCTGGACATACAAGCAGGAGTCCTTTATCCCCCACAGGATCTTTCATTATGAGGAGGCTGAAGCTCCCGAAATCATAGCCATTGTGACTGAGGAGATAAACCCCATAGGCGCTGATAGTATAATAGTTGATGAAAAATGCAGACTTGATTTCTCTCAACAGTTCAAAAAGATATACGAGTTTATAGAGCAGTCGAAAGAAGATATAATCGATAGCAGAAAGAGGTATAAGTTTTACAAGGATAATGGTTTCATAATGCATTATGAGGAGTAGACTATGAGCATACTGAGGGCAGGAATCTGTCAGATAAACTCTACGGTTGGAGATTTATCGGGAAACTATGAGAAAATAATTGATTTTTCCAGCAGGGCAAAAAAAGCAGGCTGTCATATGGCTGTCTTCCCAGAGCTTGCCCTGTGTGGATATCCGCCAGAAGACCTTGTGTTTAAAAAATCTTTTCTTAAAAAGAATCAAGAATATTTAAAAAGGCTGGCTGAAAAAACTAAGGATCTTATTGTTGTTGTTGGATTTGTTAATTACAATGAGGATATATTTAACTCAGCCGCAGTAATCTATGACTACGAGGTTAAAGATATTTATAACAAAATCCACCTCCCAAATTATGGTGTATTTGATGAGGAGCGCCATTTTTCTAAGGGGAAGGAGTTAAAAATATTCAAAACCTCCGATTTTTCCTTTGGTATAAGCATATGTGAGGATATCTGGTATCCAGAAGGTCCCGCCTTTTATCTTGCCAATGATGGCGCCCAGCTGATTGTAAACATAAACGCCTCACCCTATCATATGAAAAAATGGCAGTATAGAGAGAAGATGTTATCCATAAGGGCAAAAGATTATCTGACCTCCATAATATATTGCAATCTTGTGGGTGGACAGGACGAGATAGTATTTGATGGTAACAGTCTTGTACTTAACTCCGATGGAGAGATTACAGGTAGAGCAAAGGGCTTTGAGGAAGACTTACTTGTAGTTGATATTGATATAGATGCCATTAAAGAGAAAAGACGTAAAGATCCAAGATGGAAAAAAAGAGAGACTAAAAAAACATCTTTCAGCATAAGTACTGTCAACATTGATCTTTCGCTTGATAAAAAGCTTCCACCTATCTCAACAAATTTCACCTGTCCCTTTGAGCTGGAGGATGAGGTATTTCTTGCACTGAAGCTTTCCCTGCGGGACTATGTATTAAAAAATAGCTTTAATAAAGGTGTTATCGGGCTTAGCGGCGGGATAGACTCATCGGTTGTTTGCGCTATCGCTTGTGAAGCCTTAGGTAAGGAAAATGTGGTGGGTGTTTTTATGCCATCAAAATTTACTTCCAGAGAAAGTAAAGAAGACGCTGAGCTTTTAGCACAAAATCTGGGGATAAAACTCCTTACCATACCCATATCAGATATTTTTAACAGTTATATTGATGAACTAAAACCAATTTTTAAAAATCTGCCTTTCAACTCTACTGAGGAGAATATACAGGCTCGAATAAGAGGTAATATTCTTATGGCACTATCAAATAAGTTTGGATGGCTTGTAATAACCACAGGGAACAAAAGCGAGATGAGCTGTGGTTATGCCACTCTTTACGGAGATATGGCGGGAGGCTTTGCTCTATTAAAAGATGTGCCCAAGACGCTGGTATATCAGGTGGGCAGATATTTTAATAAAATTAAAGGCAAAGAGATAATTCCAGAACGGGTATTTGAAAAGGCGCCCACCGCTGAGCTTCGGGAAAACCAGAAAGATCAAGACACTCTTCCCCCCTATGAGATTCTTGATAAAATAATAGAAGCCTATGTAGAAGAGGACAAAAGCAAGGACGAGATAATAAGGATGGATATTGATGAAGAAACGGTAAACAGAACCATTCTTATGATAGACCGAAACGAATACAAGAGAAGACAGGCACCACCAGGGGTAAAAATTACGGAAAAGGCTTTTGGTAAAGATAGACGCATGCCCATAACAAACCGATTTAAGGAATAATAAAAAAAGATCATGGCAGAACAAAAGATATATAAGCGGGAATATTTTAGAATAGATACCTTTTTACCGATATTAATCGAGAAAACTGATAAATCCAGTACAAACACTACACGTTTACCGTACTCAAAGGAAGAAATTAAGCCGAAGGTTATAAATTTAAGTGGTGGTGGATTAAGTTTTTTATCATCTCAAAACTATTTTCCTGATGAAATTATAAAAATTGTAATTTTTTTGCCAGACTATGAATCCCCTTTGTTATTATCAGGTCAGGTTATTAGGACTGAAAGCAGAGATAGAGGACTAATACGAGTGTTTGTAAAATTTATAAATGTAAATGAAAATTTCAGAGAAAAAATAGTTACTTATGTATTTAACTATGAAAGAGAAGTTTTAAAAAATAATTTATTAGCTCAAAATACAGATTTTTTAAAAATTCCAATTAGTAATTTAATTGAGGGAACCTATCTACCTTTTGACATTTATATTAGGGAGGAAAAAAGCATTAAATTTCTGTTTCCTGCTGGGTTACCATTTGACACATATACCAGAATATTTTTTCAAGAAAATAAAATCGAGGATATTCACCTAAGGAGAGAAGATAGCATATCTTACAAAGAATATGTTGAAAAATCAAATATAGAAACAATTATTTTTAACCAAAAAGATTATCAATCCTTTAAAGATTACTCATATAAAAAATTTCATCTTCATTGTATTAACAAAAAATTGTTATTACCAAAAATAGAAATAAATTTTAGCCTTTATTCTCTGAAAAATCTTACAATAAAACCGATTTTCGAGATTTCTGAAAAATTACCTATAGTTCTATACAATAATTTTGACCATCAAGATGGAAATATTTTAATAAAAAAATCTGATTTGCCACTTTATGAAATCTATCTATCTTCTTTGGAAAAAACGGATATAAATAACCATTTTAAGCTATTAATATTTATAGAAAGAATTAAAATGGCATTAAGATATTTTTCTGACAATTTAAACGATAAAAACCACTTTATAAAAATATTTCTATTAGTTCAAAGATTAATTGATATTATACTAAAAGAGCCAGAATTAATATATCAATTACTGATCACAAACGAAGAAGATTTTTTTACTTACAATCACTCGATTAATGTGACCTTATTATCTGTTGGTCTTGGCAAGATAATTAATTTGACAAGAAAAGATTTAGAAAATATTGCC
>JBEQAF010000089.1:0-7769 GCA_041640455.1 bacterium | reverse complement strand
TATGAGCGTTTTATACAAAGACAGGGCATTCAGTCACCCAAATGTCGTCATCATGTAGAACTTGCTTAAATCTGCTAAATTATATTACTTAACCCATTCCAGACTGTTAAATATGTCTATACGAGGTGCCTAATTATGTAAAACCAAAGGTTATATCGGCAGACCTCAGTAAAACCGATAACATCATTAAAATTGCTTTTTCAGCAATTTGTTGTTATCTTAATGATATGAAAGCACTGATGGTTCAGGGCACATCTTCTCATGCTGGAAAAAGCATCATCACGGCGGCTATTTTAAGGGCTTTAAGAAGAAGAGGTATTTCTTGCTGTCCTTTTAAGCCTCAGAATATGGCTCTAAACTCCTATGTTACTATGGATGGCTATGAGATTGGAAGGGCTCAGGCTATGCAGGCAGAAGCAGCAAAGGTGCTCCCCTCAGTATATATGAATCCCATTTTATTGAAGCCAACGGCTGATTCTACGTCTCAGGTGGTGGTTCTTGGCAAACCTTATAAAAATCTTAATGCCAGAGAGTATCTTAAAGAGAAAAAAAGACTTATTAATGTTGCCGTTGAAAGCTTTGAGAGACTAAATAGGGAGTTCGACGCGGTCATAGTTGAAGGTGCTGGAAGCCCTGCAGAGATAAATCTTAGAAAAGATGATATAGCCAATATGGGGTTTGCAAAAAAGTTTCAGATACCCGTTATCATAGTGGGCGATATAGACAGAGGGGGAATATATGCATCTTTTTACGGTACTTATTCGTTACTTACAAAGATGGAAAGGGCGCTTGTAAAAGGCTTTCTCATAAACAAGTTTAGAGGCGATAGCTCTCTTCTTACACCTGCCAATGAGTTTATTGAAAAAAAAACAGGAGTTCCTGTGATAGGTGTAATACCTTATTTTAGAGATTTAAAAATAAACGATGAGGATGGGGTATCTCTTACCTGTATAAAAAATCGTTCTGATAACCAGAAGCCAATAAAGATAGGTGTTATAAAACTACCACGCATATCAAATTTTACTGATTTTGAGCCCTTTCAGCTCGAAAAGGATGTGGAACTAAGATATATCTCAACTCCCGAAGAGGCACAGGATCTTGATCTGATAATAATTCCAGGTAGCAAAAATACCATAGAAGACCTGTTGTTTTTGAAAAATTCTGGATTTGAGGATTTTCTGAAAAGATATGTGAAAAAAGAAGGAGAGCTTATAGGTATATGTGGAGGCTATCAGATGCTGGGAAAGAAGGTCTGTGATCCATATGGGGTGGAGAGCCACGTAAAAGAGATAAAAGGTTTAGCCTTTCTGCCTGCGGTAACAATCATTGAGAAAGAGAAAAGATTAAAACAGGTAACATTTGACAGCATGGATGGTAGATTTAGAAATATGAGAGGTTATGAGATACATATGGGGGTTACTAAAATAGATGGAGGGATCTCTCTGTTCAGGGTTTATGAAGATGGAAGGGAGATGCAGGATGGTTGTAAGTCTGAGAATCTAAATGTGTGGGGAACCTATCTGCACGGAATCTTTGATAATGATGAGTTCAGGCTGGAGCTTCTAAATAGATTAAGGCGTAAAAAGAATCTTAAATCAGAAAAAAGTACCTTTAGCTATATTCAATATAAAGACAGAGCCTATGAAGAGCTTGCAGATATATTTGAAGAAAACGCTGATTTTAGTTACCTTTTGAAGCTCATAGGGATATAGTTTTTTATGGATCTACTGGAAGGTTTTGAAAAATATCTAAAAATTGAAAAGGGGCTTCTGCCCGGATCTATTAGCGCTTACATGAGGGATATTAAGGAGTTTTTTGATTTTTGTGGACTGACGGATTTTAAAAATATCAGTATTGATGATGTGAGAAGGTTTACCTATAATCTGCATAACAAAAATAGCCCCACAAGTGTGATAAGAAAGCTCTCGTCTTTAAGGGTATACGGCAGATATCTGGTCAGAGAAAATATAATGAATAAAAATATTTTTGAGGATGTCTCTCTGCCAAAAAAGCCCAAACACCTCCCCTCTTTTGTAACGGTTGATGAAGCCTTTGAGCTTATAGATGGCATCTCGGAGGAAAGCTTTATATCAAAAAGAAATAGAGCCATATTTGATTTTTTGTATTCCGAGGGGCTGAGGGTAAGCGAAGTGGTAAATCTTAAGATGGAGCAGATAAATTTTCATAGCCGGTTAATCAGGATTATGGGTAAAGGCAAAAAAGAGAGAATTATTCCGCTGGGGGAGAAAGCCCTTAAAAGTCTGGAAAATTATATGGCAGAAAGGGATAAGAAGGGGTTTGGGGATAGAGAATATTTATTTCTTAATATTCGAGGCACAAAATTATCCACAAGAATGGTTGAAAAATATATAAAAAAATATTCAAAAAAAGACATCACCCCCCATTCGTTGAGGCATAGTTTTGCCACCCATCTTCTGGAAAGCGGAGCTGACCTGAGAAGCATTCAGAAGCTTCTGGGGCATGAGAGCCTGTCAACCACACAAAAATATCTGCATCTGAACTTTGATAGGTTAGCCTCAGTTTATGATGCCTGCCATCCGAGAGCAAAGAGGAATAAAAATAATGATTCCGAAGGAGAGAATAAATGAGCCTTTTTGAAGGAACAACCATTGTAGCTGTTAAAAAGGACGGGAAGGTTGCCATGGCTGCAGATGGGCAGGTAACCATGGGCAACAGTATTGTTTTAAAACATTCTGCTAAAAAGATACAGCGGCTTTATAAGGGTACTGTGCTTGCGGGTTTTGCGGGTAGCACTGCAGATGCCTTTTCTCTTCTTGAAAAGTTTGAACAGAAGCTTGAGGAACACAGAGGTCAGCTTAAAAGGGCATCGGTTGAGCTTGCAAAGGACTGGAGAACAAGCAAAATACTCCAGAGACTTGAAGCCCTTCTTATCGTGGCAGATAAGGAAAATCTTTTCATCATATCTGGAAGTGGGGATGTGATTGAGCCCGACGATGGTATAGCAGCTATAGGTTCGGGGGGGCCCTATGCCCTTGCGGCGGCTAAGGTATTAATCAGAAAGACTAATCTTTCTTGTGAAGAGATCGTAAAAGAGGCTATAATGATAGCTTCGGAGATATGTGTGTATACCAATGATAAAATTATTTTAGAGGAGTTGAAATGAAAGGGAACCTTGGGCTAACTCCCAAAGAGATAGTTGCAGAGCTTGATAAATATGTGATCGGACAAAAAGAAGCAAAAAAAGCAGTAGCAATAGCTTTGAGAAATCGATACAGGAGGAAGCTTGTTTCCCCTCCTTTGCGTGATGAGATAATGCCTAAAAATATTATTATGATAGGACCAACAGGTGTAGGGAAAACTGAGATATCAAGGAGGCTTGCAAGGCTTACCAGAGCACCCTTTGTAAAGGTTGAAGCCTCAAAATTCACCGAAGTGGGCTATGTGGGAAAAGATGTAGAATCTATTGTAAGAGATCTTGTAGAGAAAGCAATCAGTATGGTTAAAGAAGAGGAGATGGCAAGGGTTAAATCAAGAGCAGAGCAAAACGCTTTTAGAAAAATAGCAGACATACTGGCTAAAACCAAAAGCTCTTACAACTTTATGCAGATGGAAAGGGAAAAATTGGTTCAGTTAATATCAAGTGGAGCTTACGATGAAGAGTATATTGACATAGAGGTTTCTGAAAAAAATCTTCCTTTCCCGCTCATAGAGATTGGTGCACCTGTTCCCGATGAGGTAGACTCGGGGATAAGAGACACCTTCTCACAGTTTTTTCCACCGAAGAAATCAAAGAAGAAGGTTAAAATAAAGGATGCGAGAGATATTCTTATTAAAGAAGAAGCGGAGAAGCTAATTGACATGGATGCGGTTAAAAGAGAGGGGATAAAGAGGGCGGAAGAGGACGGAATAGTATTTATAGACGAGATAGATAAGATAGCAAGCAAGGGTGTAACTCATGGACCTGATGTTTCGAGAGAAGGTGTTCAGAGAGATCTGCTCCCCATAGTGGAGGGCTGTACCGTTAACACAAAGCACGGACAGGTTAGAACGGATCATATGCTTTTTATCGCATCTGGCGCCTTTCATATAGCCAAACCATCGGATCTTATACCAGAGTTTCAGGGCAGATTCCCCATTCGGGTAAATCTTAAATCGCTCACTAAGGATGATTTTAAAAAAATACTTACAGAGCCAGAAAATGCTCTAACTAAACAGTATGTGGAGCTATTACGTACAGAGGGGGTTGATATAATCTTTTCAGAAGATGGAATTGATGAGATTGCCCGTTTTGCCAGCGATGTTAATGATAGAACTGAGAATATAGGCGCAAGAAGGCTCCACACTATTATGGAGAAGATTCTCGAAGAAATATCCTTCAATGCACCAGATATTAGCCCCACCAGAATAATCATAACAGCAGACTTTGTAAAACAGCAGATTAAGGATATTGTGGAAGATGTAGACCTTAGCAAATATATTTTATAGCAGTAAAAATCTAAACATAGAATGGCGGCTTTAAATGAGCAAGAGAATTCTTATTTATCATCCCAAGGTATTTTATAGAACCTTTATCGGAGATTTACTTAAAAAAGAGGGAATAGATTGTGAAGCCTTTGAGAGTGTCAATCTTCTTCTAAAGAGTATGTCAGAAAATACTCCTCAGGGGATTATTGTGGACGTGGAGGAGCTGGGAGATAAGGATCTTGCTTTTATTGAATTTGTAAGAAAAAAATTTCCTCAAGTGGCAGTTATTGTAGTTATTGGCGGTGAAAAAAGAGAATATGCCTCAAGATATTTAAAAATGGGTGCCATAGACTGCATAGAAAAGCCTATTAAGAAGGAGGAGCTTTTATCAGCTGTAAGAAAAATATCCAATATTGAAAAACAAAGAAAAGAGAATATAAACCCTTCCGTTGAAAGACTTATGGCTCTGTCCGAAACAACCGAAAGGCTCTCAAAAATAGCCAGAAAAAAGATACCCATAAAGCTTTCCTACCCCCAGTCAGAGCTGGTGCAGTCAATACTGGATACTATTTTAATGCTTTTCAATGCTGAAAAGGTATCTTTAAGCTGGCTCGATATGGATAAACGGAAATATTATGTAATAGCCTGTTCTGGTTTATGTGAGGACATAAGCCGTTTAAAGCCCAAGGCAATGGGAGAGGGGATTATTGGCTATGTGGCTGATAAAAAAGAGGCGGTTTTGGTAAAGGATATTTCAAGGGATGTCAGATTTTCCGAATCGCCTTATAAAAGACAGTATAAAAGCGGCTCTTTTATGTGTGGTCCTATATTTTTAGATGGAGATGTGGTTGCCACTATTAGTGTAAGCGATAAGAAAGACCGAAGTCACTTTACAGAAGAAGACCTTTTCTTGTTTAAATCATTTTTAAATCAGCTATCCTATGTTTTTAAGACTAATCTTCTAATGGAGGAGCTTGAGAAAAACACAAAGAGATTTGAGCTTTATTATGAACTTTCAGATCATATTATAAATCTGGTGGAGAGCAATGAGATACTTTCAAATCTGATAAGCTCAGTGCTGAAGCATTTCTTAGCAGAGGGAGGAGCTATATACATAATAGACGAGAACAGGGAGTTTATTGTAAAAGAGAGCTCCTTAGGGCTGAGGTTTAAGGAGAGGGTGCAGTTTTATGAGCATGTTTCCGAATTTCTATCACAGATTCAGATATCTCTTAATAGTAAAGACCTTACCAGGCTTATCGAAACACTCTTTCTGGAGGAGAAGATATCCAATGCCATCACTATCCCCATATTTCTAAAAAGCTTTCCCCTTGGTTTTCTTGTTATTATAAATTCCAGACTTAAAGATTTTGACGAGAATATGCTTATGGATCTTTCAAGGCTTTTTTCTGTTGCAATTAAAAATGATTGGTTATATAAAAATCTGAATAAAACTGTGGATGAACTTGTTGAAACAAATAAAAAGCTTACCCTTCTTATGAAAAAATACAAAGAAAATAATGAGATAAGTGAGGAGATATGAAAGAGGCGAAAACAAAGGTAAAAACCCTTCTTGAGTGCTTGCCCTATATAAAGAGCTTTTATGGCAAGTCAGTTGTTATCAAATATGGCGGACACGCCATGGTAGATTCGGAGCTTCAGAATGCCTTTGCGGAGGATATTGTTCTGCTTAGATATGTGGGGATAAAGCCCATAGTGGTTCATGGAGGCGGACCACAGATAGATGAGCTTATGGAGAAACTGGGAAAAAAGGCCACATTTATAGAAGGGATGCGGATAACCGATGAGGATACAATGGATATTGTGGAGATGGTACTGGGAGGAAAAATTAATACCGATATCGTAAGCCTTATAAACAAACATGGCGGCAATGCGGTGGGTCTTTCTGGAAAAGATGCCTATCTAATAAAGGCTGAGAGGATGTATGGCAAGAAAAAGACAAAGGATGGATATGAGGAGGTGGATATCGGTCTGGTAGGAGAGGTGGTGGACATCAATACATCCATATTAAACGCTTTGATGGACAACGGCTTTATCCCGGTAATTGCACCTTTTGGCACTGGTGAGGATGGTGAAAGTCTAAATATTAATGCCGATCTGGTTGCAGGAAAGATTGCCGAGTATATTAAAGCAGAAAAGTTAATTCTTCTTACTGACACAGAGGGAGTGCTGGATAAAAACGGCAAACTGCTATCTTTTATAAGATACGAGGATGCTGTATCAATGATTGAAAAAAAGGATGTTATATCTGGAGGTATGATACCAAAAATAAGATGTTGTATAGATGCATTAAAAGGTGATGTTAAATCCTGTCACATATTGGATGGCAGGGTAGAACACTCAATCCTGCTTGAGATATTTACCCAGAAAGGTGTTGGCACCAAGATCGCCATGGATGAGGATTAATATGCAATTATCAAAGTCAGCAGAAAAATTTATTATGAACACTTACAGAAGATATCCTCTTAATATTATCAGGGGGAAGGGAACATATCTATTTGATGACAGAGGTAATAGGTATCTGGATTTCATAGCTGGTATAGCTGTCTGTTCCTTCGGACATTGTCCCTCTTTTGTGACTAATGTGCTTAAAACCCAGTCAGAAAGGCTTATACATACGTCAAACCTTTTTTTTACGAAGCCTCAGGTGGAGCTTGCAAAAAGGCTTGCTAACAAAATCAAAGATTATGATAAAAACTTAAAATTTAAATGCTTTTTTTGTAACAGCGGTGCTGAGGCTAATGAAGGAGCTATAAAACTTGCAAGAAAGTATCAGAGAAAAAGGGGTAAAGATCGGTTTGAGATTATTACCTTCTATAACTCCTTTCACGGCAGGACTTACGGCTCCCTGTCCGCTACCGCTCAGGAAAAGTTTCATAAAGATTTTGAGCCCATGCTGCCTGGATTTAGATATGTAAAGTTCAATGATTTAAAAGACTTTAAAAAAGCTATTAATAAAAATACTGCTGCTGTTATGCTTGAGCTTGTTCAGGCAGAGGGTGGAGTAAACATAATAGACAAAGATTTTCTTAAGCAGATTAATTCAATTTGTAGAAATGAGGACATACTCCTAATTTACGATGAGGTTCAGACTGGAACAGGAAGAACAGGGAGATTTTTCTGTTTTGAACATTTTGGTATTGAGCCTCAAATACTAACCCTTGCTAAAGGTATTGCGGCTGGCATACCTATGGGAGTTATTATGGCAGGGGAAGAGGTAGCTGACGCCTTTGAGCCAGGCAATCATGCCTCCACTTTTGGAGGAAGCCCCTTAGTTTCTGCTGTTGCGGTGGAAGTTGTAA
>JBEQAF010000088.1:0-7856 GCA_041640455.1 bacterium | reverse complement strand
ATTTTTTAGTTCATATTTTTTTGCAAACCTTCTTGCCTCAGAAAGCTGCCCCTTCTGCTGTTCACCATCTCCCATAACCACAAATACCAGGTTATTCAGCTTTTTTATCTTTGACTCGAGAGCAAAGCCACATCCCGCCGATAACCCCTGCCCCAGATTTCCCGTTGACCATTCAACCCCTTTGATATGACGCTCTATGTGCCCTTCATAGGGGCTTCCTGCAAGCCTGAAGAATGCTACAGCTTCATCTACATCAAAAAAACCCAGTCTTCCCACTGCGGCATAAACGCCCGGAGATGTATGCCCATGACTTACCACAACTCTATCTCTCCGATCATCATTAATATTCCGGGGAGAAATATTTAAGAAGTAAAAGAGTGTCAGATATATCTCCAACGAGGACATGGACCCACCCGGATGACCTGAACCTGCTAAAGTAGTCATAGTAAGAATATCAGTCCTTGCCTTTTTAGCCAGATTGGTCAAATGTAGCTCTGTCTCCTTCTGAATCTGAACATCAGAAAACCGGTTACCCCTTTGCATGAATAGAAAATCCCCTTTCCTTATTTTTGTTTCCTAATTTTAATATAAAACTGTTATAATGTTTACAAAAAAATGATTAGACTGGTAAACTTTCTATTTGAAGTCGGAATGTTAAAAAAAACTCCCCGAACAGGTTTCCAGTTCCTGGGTAGCGGAGACGAATCTGTAGCAGAACATAGCTTTAGAACCGCCTTTATCGCTTACGTGCTTTCTAAAATAGCCAGAAATGTGGATAAAGAACGACTTATTCTGATCGCACTTTTCCACGACTTTCTGGAGGCACGAACAGGCGATCAGAACTATATGAACAAAAAATATATTCAGGTAGATGAGACAAAGGCACTTGAAGATGCAACTAAAGACCTGCCATTTGCAGAAGAGTTTAAAGGATATATAAAAGAGTATATTGAGCAGACCAGCCAGGAAGCAAGACTTGCTAAAGATGCAGATAATCTTGAGCTTCTACTACAGCTTAAGGAACAGAAAGATCTGGGAAACCCCTATGCCGATGAATGGATAAGATTTACCATGCAACGACTTATTACGGAAGAAGGGAAAAAACTTGGGGAAGATATTTTAAAAACAGATTCAACTCACTGGTGGTTTGATAGATCCAGCAACTGGTGGGTTAACGGGGGAGGAAAATAACATGAGAATTACAAACCAATCAGAATATGCAATACGTGCCATACTTGAGATGGCAAAAAATCCGGGAGAGATCCATACACCAGGCATGCTTTATGAAAAGATTCAGGCGCCCAAGCTTTTTTTAGCAAAAATACTCCAGCGACTGGCAAGAAAAGGTATTTTGAAATCCGTAAGAGGTGCCGCAGGCGGGTTCTCCTTTAAAAAGAGCCTTAAGGAGATAACTCTTTTTGACATAATTACAGCTGTTGAGGGGGAAATAGCGCTTAACAAATGCCTTCTGGATGATCACATTTGCACAAGAGAAAATTTATGCCCTATCCATCCTATCTGGGTAGAGGCTCAGGAGTCTCTTAGCAAAATCCTGTCAAGAAAAAGCATCTATGAGATTTTACAGGGAGAATAGTTTAAAGCTTGACTTTTTCTAAAAATAATCTAAATTTAATTTAAGATTAAAACTTAGGAGGTTTTATGGCAGGCAATGTGAAGGATATTAAGGACAGTGAGTTTGAGAATCTGGTTTTAAAATCCGATAAACCAGTGCTTGTTGACTTCTGGGCAAGCTGGTGCGGACCCTGCAGGATGATGGCACCTGTGTTTGAAGAGGTTGCTAATTCTTACTCAGACAAGGTTAATTTTTATAAGCTCAATGTGGATGAAAATCAGGAAACACCTAAAAAATATGGTGTAAGAGGCATTCCCACACTAATGCTTTTTAAAGACGGCGCAGTGGTAAATACTATTGTAGGCGCCGTTCCAAAAGGGCAGATTGAAGACCTTATAAAAAAGCTTGGTTAGATCTTAATATTCTCTGCTCAGCCTTAATATGAGGCTGAGGGCAGACAGGTTAACAATCAAAGCAGTTCCACCGTAGCTAAAGAGAGGAAGCGGTATGCCTACGACCGGAAATAGCCCTGAAACCATTGCAGTATTTATTATAAAATGGGTTGAGTAGAGAAAAATAATTCCTGAGGCTGTTAAAAAAAGGAACCTGTCCTTTACATTTCTAACCGCCCTGAACATCCAGAATACAAAATAGGCAGATAGGATTATATAAAAAAAACAGCCCATAAGCCCCCATTCTTCGGAAAATACAGTAAATACATAATCGGTATGCTTTTCCGGTATGAAGCCCAGCTTACTCTGAATCCCCTGTAGATAGCCCTTCCCCCAGAACCCACCGTTTGATATGGCTATCTTGGACTGAATGGTCTGATATCCCGCACCCAGCGGATCCTTTTCCGGTTCTAAAAAAAAGATTATCCTTTTTTTCTGATAATCTTTTAGAAATCTCCATAAAAGTGGAGAGAATAAAACCAGAAGAGCACCTCCCCAGTAGATAATCTTTTTATCTATGCCCAGTATTAGAAGCATAAAAAAAGCTATTAAAAAAAGAATTATGCCGGTTCCCAGATCGGGCTGTTTCAATATTAAAATAAATGGGATCAGAACTATAATAAGTGGTATTACAAGCTGTCTAAAGCGGTATCCGCCTTCCACCACAGGCATATCTTTAAAATATTTTGCAAAATATAGTATAAAGGCAATTTTTATAAGCTCCGAAGGCTGAAAGGAGATAAACCCTAAAGACAGCCATCTTTGAGCACCGTATACCTTTTTCCCCACAAAAATTACCAGAAGAAGTAGAAACAGAGAAAACAGATAAAGCCCTAAAGAAAGCCCCTCCAGTATTCTAAGATTGATAATCTGAATAAAAAGTGACAGTATAACTGCTACTAAAAGCCAGACGAGATGTTTGTAAAAAAGAGGGCTGAGCCCCGATGTGCCTGTAAGAGCGCTATACAGGTTTACAGTTCCCGCTACAACAAGCAAAACTAGTAAAATCAGCCCTTCGTAAAAAAGTCTATTAGTGCTCACCGTTGTTTTTAACATTATGCTTATCCTTATTGAAAAATGCCTCTATCACGCTCTTTGCGATAGGAGCTGCAACTCCACCACCATGACCGCCGTGCATTACAAATACACATACCACTATCTCAGGGTCATAGGCAGGGGCAAATGCAACAAACCATGCATGGTCATTCATAAAACCTGAAAGTTTTTTTCTGTCTTTAAATGATCTCACCTGTGCAGTTCCTGTTTTTCCTGCAACTACAATATTTTCAATCCTTGATGCCTTACCTGTTCCGGAAGGTTCGTTTACCACACCAATAAGCCCTTTTCTTACTATATCTATGGTTTCGGGTTTTAAACTTATATTGCTTTTAATTTTTGGCACATCATCGTTAACTTTTTTATTTTCTCCTACTTCAATCTCCTTAATTACCGTAGGTTTGAGCAGATAACCGCCGTTAGCAAAAGTACTAAAAGCTACGGCTAACTGAATTGGTGATATGGTCAGATAACCCTGACCGATAGCGAAAGGCAGAGTATCTCCATCCACCCAGGGTTTTTTAAATTTCTCCTTTTTCCATGCGGGTGATGGAACAATGCCTGCAAGCTCACCGGGGAGATTAATCCCCGTTTTATCTCCAAGCCCCAACATTTTTGCATATCTGGCAAGCCTTTCTGCGCCAAGCTTTAATGCCACCTCATAAAAGAATACATCACAGGATTCTACCAGAGCCTTGTGCACATCTACCATGCCATGCCCTGAATCCTTCCAGCATCTAAAATCTCTGTTCCCCAGTCTTTTTTTACCATTACAGTAGAAGGTGGTATTTTTATTAATAATCCCCTCTTCCAGTGCCGCCACAGCTGTAACAATCTTAAAAGTTGAGCCTGGCGGGAAAATACCCTGTATAGCCTTGTTTTGCAAAGGATGATAGGGATTGTTTACAATCTTTGCCCACTCATCTCCCTGGAATCCTCTTACAAAAAAATTGGGATCAAAATTAGGATGAGAAGTTATCGCATAGATCTCTCCTGTCTTTGGAGACATGGCAATCACAGCACCATTTTTATCTCCCATGGCAACTTCTGCCGCCTCCTGTACCTTCCAGTCTATGGTTAGTCTTACACTTCCGCCCGCTATGGGATCCAGCTTGTACAGCACCTTTTTCTTCCTGCCAGCCGCATCTACCTCCACCTTTTCTACACCGTCAAAGCCCCGTATATAGTCTTCAAGCTCCTTTTCCAGCCCATATTTACCGATTTTTGAGCCAGATGGGTAGTTTCTCTTAAGATTCTCAATATCCTTCTGAGTTATCTGAGAAACATATCCGAGCAGGTGGGAGGCAAAATTTTTATAGGGATAGCTTCTTTCAGACTTGTGGTTTATTCTGACACCCTTGAGATTCCATTTAAGAGATTCTACAGAAACAATCTCAGTTCTTTTCAGGTTGTCATAAAGCACAACGGGATAAAATCTCGGTGTTACCCTCGAACGATCGTTAAAATCTTTTTTCACTTCCTCAGGAGATTTTCCGAATATCTTCGCCAGCTCAGAAAACACCTTATCTGGCTCAGCAAGCTCCTCTCTGACTATTTCAAGCTGAAATGTGGGAGCACTTGATGCAATAATTTCGCCATTTCGGTCATATACTGTACCTCTTGGCGCGGGGATTTTTAGATTTCTTATCCTGTTCTTTTCGGCAAGCTCAAGATAATAGGGATGGTAAAGTATCTGGATAGCCCAGTATCTTATTATCAGCAGAATGGCGACAAAGGCAACTGCGTTGACAAACATAGCCAGTCTTTTTTCCAGTAAGGGATGGGCATCAAGAGTAATATGTATTTTTTTCATAAAATCTGGCTGTAAATTTTGAGGTAACCGTTACAAAGCTAAAAATATAATTGCTTAGTAAACCATTTGTTAATATAAAGACTGCACTCAGATAGGGGATAGTCTGGTGAACAACCATTGCCTTTCTGTGCAAAATTGAGATTAGTAAAGCCTTTATAGTAAGCCCGATTAGCGAAAAAGGTAGAATAAACTTTTTAGACCAGATAATCAGTTTATTTTTCAGATATAGCAGAACCATAAAAAGTAGAAATGAAAAACTTATGTTGAAAATCAGATACCCCTGAGACAAACCTGTAATTGCCGAAAATATGAGTATCATCAGGATCCCTTTAACCCCTGTATCTTCATTAATGGTATATATAATAAGCGGGATCATAATATCAAATTTTATCAAAAGCTGTGGATAGAGAAAGCTTAAAAACTCAGCAACTATAAAGATTAGATAAAATATAATATATCCAGTCAGCTTCATCGATCCTTTTTAAAACTCTTTATCACCATCAGATCCTTAAGTCTTAAAACATCCACATAGGGCATTACAAAGGCTTCCAGAAAGTAGGATCCGAACGGCTTACTTATTTCTACTATAAAACCTACCGGTATGCCAGGCGGAAAGCTATTGTCCAGACCTGAGGTGACAAGTGTTTCGCCAGGCTTAAAATCCTCATATTTGGGCACATAGTTAAGCTTCATAACTGATGAGCCAGTCCCTACAGAGAGGGCTAAAATATCTGATCTGTCTCCTCTTACATCGCAGGCAAAATCCTGATCAATTATTAGCAACACCTTTGAAGCGTTATGATAAACCTCTACTATCTTACCTACAAGACCATTCTCAGCTATCACAGGCATGCCTGCTAAAAAATCCCTGTCTCTTCCGCCTTCTATTATAACATACTGATGCCAAAAGAGCGGATTTCTGCCTATTACTCTTGACACTTCTATGCTAAAAGGATAGCTTTTTTTTATTTTTTCCAGATTTAACCTGCTTTCAAGGCTTTCAATCTGATTTTTAAGAAGCAGATTTTCAGCATTAAGTAAATTAACTTTTTTTCGGAGATCCTGTGCCTCTTCATAGGCTTTTGAAAGGTTTAAAAGCTTATCAATCTGGCTATCAAAAAAATAGTAGCCTTTACTCAACCAGTACGACGGATAAAGGAGAAATCTTATGGGTGCTTTACTCTCAAGGGCTGACAGCCTTTTATGGAAGCTTAGATAAAACAGGTTTATTATCAAAAGGATAATAAAAAGGGTATAAATTACCCTTCTTAATCTTCCTCCCATATCATACCTGAACTGACACTTCTTTCAGTAGATCCAGCTTGTCAAGTACGCTTCCCGAGCCTCTAACAACACACATAAGCGGGTCTTCGGCGATAATTATGGGGAGTCCTGTCTTTTCCCTGAGCAGTATATCTAAATTTTTAAGCAGGGCACCTCCGCCAGCGAGCACTATGCCTCTATCCACAATATCGGAAGCAAGCTCAGGCGGAGTCTTTTCAAGAGCTACCTTTACTGCCTCAACAATGGAGTTTACCGGTTCGCTCAGCGCTTCTCTAATCTCTTCAGAGTTTATCTCCAGCGTTTTCGGAATACCATCTACCAGATCTCTGCCTTTTATGGTCATGGTCATAACATCATCGGAAGGATATGCGTTACCGATATTTATCTTTATCTGCTCTGCTGTCCTCTCTCCGATAAGGAGACTGTACTTTCGTTTAATGTACTGTATAATTGCCTCATCCATCTTGTTTCCCGCAACCCGCACAGACTGGCAGTAAACAATTCCTGAAAGGGAAATAACCGCTACCTCAGTTGTGCCGCCTCCGATATCAACAATCATATTTCCAACCGGCTCTGTTATGGGCAGCCCTGCTCCGATTGCGGCTGCCATGGGCTCAGGTATCATATAAACAGCCCTTGCACCAGCAGATTCGGCAGATTCTTTAACAGCTCTTCTCTCCACAGGTGTTATGCCAGAAGGTATGGATATAACAATCCTCGGTCTCACGAAGCTTTTCCTTTTATGAATTCTCTGAATAAAATACCTGAGCATTGCTTCGGTAACCTCATAATCGGCTATAACACCATCTTTCATAGGTCTGATGGCAATAATATTGCCTGGCGTTCTACCAAGCATTTCTTTTGCCTCCTGACCTATTGCAAGGATCTTTTTACTGCCATTAATATCTCTCTGAATGGCAACGACTGTAGGCTCAGAGCTGACTATCCCTTTCCCCTTTATGTAAATAACTGTATTAGCTGTGCCAAGATCAATTGCCACATCATTTGAAAACCAGCCAAAAAATGAATCAAAAAGCATCTTACGCCTCCAAAAAAGTTTGAATTATATATTTTATTACAATTATTCAAAAAAATGAATTTTTTTCTAACCTATCAAGCTTCTTTTTAAAATTCAAAAATTTTAATATTGAAAAGATTTATTTTAAACTGCTCGGTCATTTTCTAAAACTGTATTTGAGGAATATTAAAACAATTTGACAACAGATATGGTATTTGCTATTAATTAAATAAAACTAAAATGCTCATTGAAAACTAAATAGTGCAAAGATCTTTATCATTTTAATTGGTGTTTATTCTACTCACTTTTTGGTAAAGTATCATTTTATAGAAGGTGGTTTATAACTTATTGAAGCAAGATAGAAAAAAGATAGGGGACAGTAGGAATTTAGACCTCATCTCAAAGGGATTGCGACACCACTTCCCGTCCTCGTTGCGCTGTTCCCTGTAAGTAGGAATTTAGACCTCATCTCAAAGGGATTGCGACCATTCTCTGATATGCATATCCTAAAGAGAAAAACAGTAGGAATTTAGACCTCATCTCAAAGGGATTGCGACTTTTTTTCTAAATATAGTGTCTTTTTTTATTTTCGTAGGAATTTAGACCTCATCTCAAAGGGATTGCGACATATCATAATCAATGATAGTTAATGATGTAACT
>JBEQAF010000087.1:6421-7914 GCA_041640455.1 bacterium | reverse complement strand
GAAAATCACCCAATTGGAATGAAATGGGTTATGGAGGCGAAGGAGAAAAGAAATGCCAAAATCATAGTTGCCGATCCGAGATTTACCAGAACGGCAGCAGTAGCAGATTTATATGTTCCCTTGAGACCGGGGACAGATATAGCGGTTTATGGTGGTTTAATTAACTACATTCTTGAGAATAATCTTTACTTTGAAGACTATGTGGTTGAATATACGAACGCCTCTTTTCTTGTAAATCCTGATTTTAAACTACCAAACGATCTGGATGGTCTTTTTTCTGGTTTTGATAAAAAAGGCAACAAGTACGACAAGGCAACATGGTCATATCAGAGAGACGAAAAGGGAGTAGTGTTAAAAGACAAAACACTGCAGGATCCAAACTGTGTCTTTCAGCTACTTAAAAAACATTTTAGTCGTTATAACCTTGATATGGTATCCAAAATTAGCGGGACTCCAAAGGATTTACTGCTAAAATTTTATAAAATTTATGCATCTACAGGAAAGCCAGATAAATCAGCTGTTATACTTTATGCAATGGGAGCCACCCAGCATACAGTGGGAACACAGTTTGTAAGGGCGATGGCTATTTTACAACTGTTGCTTGGCAATGTGGGTATCGCAGGTGGTGGTATCGGTGCGCTTAGAGGAGAATCAAACGTTCAGGGTTCCACTGACCATGGCTTACTTTTTCACATCTACCCCGGATACCTCAGGATTGTAAATTCATCTTTTCAGGATCTAAAAACCTATCTCGAAAAGAGTACACCCAAATATGCTGACCCCAAGAGCGTAAACTGGTGGGGCAACTATCCTAAATATTTTATCAGTCTCATGAAGGCTTTTTATGGTGATTATGCAAAAGAAGAAAACGAATTTTGTTTTAATTATCTGCCAAAAATAGATGAAGATAAGAACTATTCATGGCTATACCTTTTTGATGCCATGAGCAAAGGAGAGATTAAAGGATTTTTTGCCTGGGGGCAGAACCCTGCCTGCAGCGGTGCTAATGCAAACAAGGTAAGAGAAGCTCTTTCGAAACTGGACTGGATGGTTGCTGTTAACCTTTTTGACAACGAAACGGCATCATTCTGGAAAGGTCCCGGGATGAACCCAAAGAACATAAATACAGAGGTATTCTTACTGCCCTGTTCCGCGTTCAGTGAGAAAGAAGGCTCAATTACCAACAGTGGCAGATGGGCTCAATGGCGTTACAAAGCAAATGAATCACCAGGCGAAGCAAAACCAGATGCAGAGATCATTAACGAGCTTTTTATAAGAATTAAAAATCTTTACAAAAAAGAAGGTGGCAAATTTCCTGAGCCCATTTTGCGCCTTAACTGGAATTATGGAAAAGACAAGGTTGACATACATCTGGTAGCTAAGGAGATTAATGGTTACTGGACAGTTGATAAGGAGATAGAAGATAAGGCAAAAGGCACAAAAACGGTTTACAAAAAGGGAACACAGGTACCGGCGTTCCCGCTTTTACAGGC
>JBEQAF010000087.1:0-6411 GCA_041640455.1 bacterium | reverse complement strand
CCTGTGGCAACTGGATCTATTGTCAGAGCTATAATGATAAAGGCAACAATATGGCAAAAAGGGACGACACAGATAACAGTGGAATCGGGTTATATTCAAACTACGCATGGTGCTGGCCACTAAATAGAAGAATACTTTATAACAGGGCATCAGTTGACCTAAATGGCGAACCATTAGATGATGAAAGAGCTGTAATCAGGTGGGATGGCAAAAAATGGGTGGGCGATGTGCCCGATGGTCCTGCACCTCCGCTTGCGGATGAAAAGGCTGGAAAATATCCGTTTATCATGAAGGCAGAAGGTGTGGGTGCAATATATGGCCCTGGTCTGGCTGATGGACCTTTCCCTGAGCATTATGAGCCTCTTGAATGTCCAGTAGAGAAAAATCTTTTGTCTGGACAGAGGGTTAACCCAGTTGCCAAGATATTTGATCAGAAGGTTTTAAAAGATGTGTTTGCAAGCTGTGATCCGAGATTCCCGTATGTAGCGACAACCTACAGGGTAACTGAACACTGGCAGACAGGTGTTATGACCAGAAGATTGCCGTGGCTACTTGAGCTTCAACCGCAACTTTTTGTTGAAATTGGTAAAGAGCTTGCCGACATGAAGAAAATTAAGAGCGGTGATAAGGTAAAAGTAAGTACGGTAAGAGGAGAGGTTACAGGGGTGGCAATTGTAACTTCACGTATTCCTTCCTATATCATTGGTGAGCAGAAGGTGCATATGATTGGGCTGCCATGGTGTTTTGGCTGGCTTACGCCAAAGGATGGCGGTGACTCTGCAAACCTGCTTACTCCATCCGCAGGTGATGCAAATACAGCAATTCCTGAATCGAAAGCCTTTATGGCTAATGTAGAAAAAATTTAATTTTAAAAATAAAAAGAGCCCTTTGCTCAATGCAAGGGGCTCTTTTTTGTCAAGAACATTAGTTTTTAAGCATTTCGTACGCCAAATATTTTTAAAAATACTTTCATTCACTTCGGAACAATAAAAGGGTTTTATCTGTAAATACAGACGTTTATAGTAAAATTTAGACAATCAAAACATACCTTTAGAGCAAATTCAATTAATAGCAGTTACTAAGTAATGGGAGAGCCTAACGTTTTTAAAGTTGCTAAAAGGTCAGAAAAACGTTCACCCTGTACGAGAATATGTCCTCGAGCCATCTCTGCAGCTTTTTCAGCGTCTCCTGAAGCTATAGCATCTAAAATTGCTTTGTGTTCAGACAATGATGATTGTATGCGGTCTCTAACACGTAACTGCAATCTTCTATAGGGACTTAAACGTTTATGTAATGCTATTGCCTGTTCTATCAGAAAACTGTTGTGACATGCATTATACAATGCCAGATGAAACTCTTCATTTTTTTTATAATATTCATCTGGATTTGTAATAATATCTTTTTTTTCACAGGCTTTATGTGTATTTATAAGCCTTTGTAATTCTGCATCAGTTATACGCCTTGCTGCCAGTTTAGCACAAATTGCCTCTAATTCAGCCATTACTTCAAACATTTCAAAAAGTCTTGTGGGGTCTATAGATGTTACCACCGCTCCGCGTCTGGGTCTTAATTCAACCAATCCTGCTGAGCTTAATTTAATCAATGCTTCTCTAACCGGTGTTCTGGATACGCCAAAACTATCAGCAAGCTCTGTTTCGTCAAGTTTCATGCCAGGAGAATACACCCCAGTAGCAATAAATTCTTCAATTTTTGTCTTCAACTGCTCCGAAAGGCGCATTTGCTTTTTCTTCTTATCCATAATTTTAAAATTTTGTTTCATATTAACACATCTTAAAATTTGTGTAAATATATCTTGACTTAGTATTTTTTATTTGATAATTTGTATACAAAAACAATGTTTTAAAAAGGAGGGATCTATGATTATTAGAAATTTTAGAGTATTTATAGCTTTTTGCATTGTGTTGGTTCTGGTTCTTTTTGTAATAAACAATGTTTCATCTCAATCGCCGAGAGTGATAAAAATATCGCATCAGTTTCCTGCAAGCTCTGGAGATGAAGGTGATTTTAGAGACAGATTATGTAGAAAATTTGCTGCTGAGGTTGAAAAAAGAACAAAGGGTCAACTGAAGTTTGAAATATATCCTTCCAGTTCGCTTTTTAAAGCTACAGCCCAGATATCCGCAATGAGAAAAGGCGCGCTTGATATGGGACTTATTCCTATATCTTATGGTAGCGGTGAAATACCAGAAGCAAATCTTGGACTTATGCCTGCCCTTGTAACAAGCTATGAACAAGGATTGCGATGGAAGGATGCACCCATAGGAAAAGAGTTTTCAAAAATACTTGAAAGCAAAAATATTAAGATACTAACCTGGGTGTGGCAGGGTGGTGGTATAGCTTCAACAAAAGGTAAAATCGTAGCCCCTGAGGATGTAAAGGGAGTAAAAATTCGTGGTGGCAGTAAAGAAATGGATATGATGCTCAAGGCAGCGGGGGCTTCAATAGTAAGCATGCCTTCAAGCGAAATTTACAATGCCATGCAGTCGGGCGTTATTGATGCAGCTCTCACGTCCAGCACATCGCTTATTAGTTACAGACTTTATGAATTTACCAAAAATGTAACAACAGCCCGTAATAAATCTTTCTGGTACATGCTGGAACCACTGGTTATATCAAAAAGCCTTTTTGATTCCCTAACGCCAGAACAGCAAAAGATAGTTGTTGAGGTGGGAGCAAGTCTTGAAAAGTTTGGGATGGAAGAAGCAAAAAAAGATGACCAGAGAATGGCAGAGGTTTATGCAAAGGCAGGTGCCAAAGTACATGATATGGATGAAATAGCTTTTAACAAATGGCGTGAGATTGCAAAAGAAACAGCTTATAAAGATTTTGCAGAAAATGTGAAAAATGGGAAGGCATTGTTAGATATGGCACTGAGCGTAAAATAGAGGCACTAAATGAGGACATTATTCAGATTTATCAGCCGATTAATTAAAGGGCTGAATATCTTCATGGGATATTCGGGAGCAATAGTTATAGTTACGGTATCCTGTATTCTTTTATTTGAAGTGCTTGTGAGGTACATATTTTCCTGGCCTACTGACTGGGAAATAGAGCTCAGCATAATGCTGCTTATAATAGCCACATTTCTTGCTGCAGGTTTTACACAACTAACGCGCGGACATGTAAGCATAGAAATTATAGACAGCATAACCCCCAAAGGGTTAATTAAGTGGCGTATTCTATTATCAGATATTATTTCGTTACTCTTTTGCTCTTTTATTTCCTGGAGTGCATGGTTGCTTTTTCACGAATCATGGACAGAAGGCAGGATGAGCGAAAGCGCGTGGAGTCCAAAACTATGGCCTGTTTTTCTATTTATGGCTATTGGAATGTCCACATTATCTTTGCAAATTTTAATCCAAATTTTTGAAGAGTCTCTTCCAGAAGCGTTGAGAAGGAAAAAAATCAAGACTGAACACAAAGAACAAGAGTTTGAGAATATGGAATAATTTTTAAGATTTAGTTGAAAAGGAGAAAATAAATGAGCTCTTTGGAGATAGGTCTCCTATACACAATTGCGACAGTAGTTGTTATGTTTTCGGGAGTGCCAATAGCCTTTGCTGTCGGAACTGTGGCTTTAATATTTATGTTTATCTTTATGCCGACCTCACAGGTAATGATTGTTGCAGAAAATATCTATAGCGAACTGAATAATTTTACACTGCTCACAATTCCTCTTTTCATATTTATGGGGGCAGCTATTGGGAAATCAAAAGCCGGCTCTGATTTATATAACTCCCTTAATAGATGGCTATACAAAATACCCGGCGGACTTGGAGTTGCAAACACAATAGCCTGCTCAATTTTTGCTGCCATGTGTGGTTCATCTCCTGCTACATGTGCAGCTATTGGTAGCTCAGGGATTCCAGAGATGCGAAAAAGAGGCTATTCAAATGAACTGGCTGCTGGAATAATAGGCGCAGGTGGCACACTTGGAATTCTAATACCGCCAAGTCTGACAATGATATTGTATGGACTGGTAACTGAGCAATCTATTGGTAAATTGTTTATGGCTGGCGTTGGTCCAGGGCTATTGCTTACGATTCTTTTTGCTGCGTGGGTAATATTAAAATCCTGGCTTGAAAGAAGATCAGCTCAAAAAGGGAAGGGGCATAAAAACTCAGAAAAACTTGTTATATCTGAGCATTATTCGTGGAAACAAAAAATGGAAACAATTCCTCGCCTTATGCCGTTTCTGCTACTCATACTATTTATTATGTTTGCACTTTATGGTGGGATGGCAACACCATCGGAAGTAGCAGGGATTGGAGCTGTAGGTGCCTTAATTCTGGTTGTCGCTGTCTACAGAATATGGAGATGGAAAGATTTGAAACCTATTTTTGCAGGTACAGCAAAAGAATCCAGTATGATTATGCTAATTATTGGAACGTCTTTTCTCTTTACTTATGTTATGAGTTACCTCCATATAACACAAGAAGTGGCAGCCTGGTTGGTTTCGCTAAAGATGGGCAAATGGCAGTTCATTTTCTGGATTAACATTCTTCTATTAGGACTTGGCTGTTTGCTACCGCCAGTAGCAATAATTCTTATGATAATGCCTATCATATTACCACCCATGAAGGCTCTTGACATAGATCTCATATGGTTTAGCGCGATTTTAACAGTTAATATGGAGATGGGGCTTATAACTCCTCCTATGGGATTAAACCTTTTTGTTATCAATGGTATAGCTCAGGACATATCATTCAAGGAAATCATGAAAGGTATAATCCCGTTTTTGATAATAATGACTATCGGAATCGTTCTGATGTGCATTTTCCCGGAAATAGTTCTATGGTTACCCAACAAATATAAGGGAGCATGATGATGAATGAAAATCTGTACGAAATATTGAAAAGGAATTTCCCAATCGGTAAAAAAGCCCCTTGCTTAATATTGCCTGATATGAGCGTAGTAACCTATGAAGAACTGGAAAGCGAATCTGCAAAAATAGCAAACTTGCTTGTAAATAGATATAAAGTCAAGCCGGGAGATCGGGTTGCTGTTCAGGTAAAAAAATCACCACAGGCATTATATCTTTACCTTGCTTCACTTAGGGCAGGGGCTATTTATCTTCCCATGAATGATTCTTACCAGCGCCACGAAGTGGAGTACTTTTTGAAAGATGCAAGACCACAACTATTTGTTTGTAGACCACAGAGCCGGGAGATGGCGGATGAGCTAACCAAAAAAGCAGGTACACCATTTATTTCTGAGCTAAAGGATGATGGCAAAGGGGAGCTTTTTGAAGAAGCCTCAAAAGTACAAGGTGAGTTCCCGTCTATCGAAAGAAAAGGCGATGACATAGCCGCTATTTTATACACCTCAGGAACAACAGGGCGCCCCAAAGGTGCCATGCTTTCTCATAGAAATTTAGCAGTTAATGCACAAGTGCTTCATAGCTACTGGAAATTTCAGAAAGGCGATATCCTTTTACACATGCTACCCATTTTTCATGTGCATGGTCTTTTTGTGGCAATCCATTGTGCCCTGCTTAACGGTAGTGCCATGTTTTTTGAACCCAAATTTGATGTTAAGAGAGCAATAACACTATTGCCTAAATCAACAGTGTTTATGGGGGTGCCCACTTATTATGTAAGGCTTCTTTCTGATCCCGACTTTAATAAAAATGTCTGTTCAAATATGCGTTTATTTATATCTGGCTCAGCCCCACTTCTTCCTGAGACATTTTATGAGTTTAAAAAAAGGACAGGACATACCATACTTGAGCGTTATGGAATGACAGAAGGAGGGATGTTCACCTCAAACCCCTATGATGGAGAAAGACGACCTGGAACCGTAGGGTTTCCTCTACCAGGTGTTTCAGTTAGAGTTGTAAACGATGATGGACAGCCAGCTAAACCAGGCGAGGTTGGGCACATTCAGGTTAAAGGCGATAATGTATTCAAAGGCTACTGGCAGATGCCTGATAAAACGAAAGAAGAGTTTACTGAAGATGGGTTCTTTAAAACAGGCGATATGGGCAAATGGGATGAAGATGGATACTTATCAATCGTTGGAAGATCCAAAGACCTTATTATTACAGGTGGTCTAAATGTTTATCCGAAGGAGATAGAAGAAGTTATTGACAGCATAGAAGGTGTGTTTGAGTCGGCGGTTGTTGGAGTGCCCCATCAAGATTTTGGAGAAGCTGTAATAGCGGTGATAGTTCGTCAGAAAAATGATGCAGGGTTAAGTTTAAAAGAAGAAAGCATAATAAAATTACTAAAAGAAAAGCTTGCTAATTTTAAAGTACCCAAGTCTGTGTACTTTATAGATGAGCTACCGCGAAATACTATGGGCAAGGTTCAGAAAAATATTTTAAGGCAATGGTGTGTAGAACGGCAAAACAAATTATCTTAACAAACCTCTATGTCATCTGATAGCTAT
>JBEQAF010000086.1:0-7949 GCA_041640455.1 bacterium | reverse complement strand
GCTAATCTGAGGAAGTTTGAGGATTATAAAATCTTTTGTTTTTACCATATGCAGTTCTTTCAGGACAAGAGAAATCTCTTTTTTGATTATATCTTCAAATGCTCTCGCATCTTCGCAAAGTGCGCCTATGTGCTCAAGGGCTTTATGATTAATCTTGAGAAGCTCAGGGACTATATGGAGTCTGATCCTGTTTCTGGTAAATCGATCGTCAAGGTTAGACTCATCTTCCAGATAAAACAAACTCTCCTTCCTTACTATCTCCCTTATAAGCTCTCTTCTTAGATAAATCAACGGTCTTAATATAAGTCCTTCCTGAAAAGTCATCCCCCTGAGCCCAAAAATACCCGTACCTCTGCATAAGCGGTAGATAATTGTCTCTACATTATCGTCCAGATTATGACCCAGTGCTATAAACCGAGCTTTTTTATCTTCCAGAATCTTATTAAAAATTTTTTTCCGCCCCTGCCTTCCTGCCTCCTCAAGAGAACATCTAAATTTTTTACTATATTTTACCGCATCAAAAGAAATCACAAATAGTCTGTCATCATATTTATCTTTAATATATCTTGCCAAAATTTTCGCCTGATCAGTAGCACCCTCTCTTATGAGATGGTTAACATGAACTGGTATGAGATTAAATCTGTATTTTTCTGCCAGATCTTTCAGGCATTTATACATAAGCATGGAGTCTGCGCCACCAGATAGCCCGACTACAATTTTTATATCTCTAAGTTCCTGAATGTTAAGCTGTTTCTCAAAAAGATCTGTAATATGTCTGAGGATATCATTTAATTCCATGTTTCTGGTAATAGGACTTTTCAAGCTCCTCTGCATAAAATCTGTCCATACCGCTGTTGGCTATGAAATCTTCCTTAAGCTCCTTGTTTTTGTCATCGCTAATCTTTGGTAAAATCTGGGTGATAAAAAATACCTCCTTCTTGATATGCCAGAATACTTCCTGCCATAAATACTTTGGAATAAATATCTCTTCACCAAACTCTTCTTTTAGTTTTTCTACCACCTTGGAGACATAGTATTCCATATTAATATCCTTTTCGCCCCACAAAGAGAAGACCTCCCAGAAGTTTTCCTTTATGATCTTTATAATTCTGTAAAAATATATCTCTTCCTGCATAAGATTTTTTAGTGCGTAAAAACTGGGCAACAGCATGGTTTCATCGCTGGCTATCAGAGGAATCTGCTTTTCCAAAAATGAGAGCCTCTTTTTACCATAATTGGTAAGATAGGGATCTTTGTAAAGATCTGAAAAAAATACCTCAAAAAATAGCCCCTTTTTTAGTTCTTCAAAAATCTTGTAGTTTCCCACAAGGCTTCTTAAATGATTTTCTGTTATATCCGTTTCAGGTACAAAGGAGATCTTTGTAAGAAGCTGATAGGTTGTATCAAATCTATCAAAATAGGTTATGAGCCGATTAAATCCTTCCATGAGCGCAAAATTACCATCTCTCGAAACGGTCTCATCTATAATTCTGCCTGCGTCAAGAAAGGTCTGTTCAAAGGACATGTCTCTGTTTCTAAGACATAATCTTTTTGATATTATCAATCTTATCAGATCATCATCTGAGATCTTTCCTGTTGTTATAAACTCGTTAATAATATTGTTTATATCGCTGGTTCTGACTTCATATCCTGTGGTTTTTATACTCCGCTCGAGACCATCAAGAATACTTTCAGGTATCCCGTTCCTTATTAAAGATAGTCTGAGTTTTTTCAGCTTTGACTCTTCTATGGGATCGTCTTTAGAGCTTCTTTTAATTAGCAGTGAAATATACTCCTTAACCATGTTCTGATTTTCTTCATTCTGATAAATACTTTCTACCCTAATTCGCTCTATCTGGTATTTTTCAAGTCCCTTTTCAAGCTCTTTCATCCGATCCTGCTCAGCTGAACTAAGCTCACTTTTGAGAAGCAGCTGCCAGAGCTCTTTTACCACCTCATCATATAGCT
Organism: bacterium; assembly: GCA_041640455.1. Lineage (GTDB taxonomy): Bacteria > CALINM01 > CALINM01 > CALINM01 > CALINM01 > JAOAGA01. The sequence continues at coordinate 5,981 of JBEQAF010000086.1, read as the reverse complement.
TAAGCAAAATTACAAGAATGTCATCTTCTTCCATCTCCTGATAAATAAGTTTTATCAGTTCATCATCTTTCTCCTCTTTAACAAGCTCAGTTCTCTTGATGGTTTTTCCTATCTTTTTAAGAATCTCTTCCTGTCTCTTGCCAGCATTTTTATGTTCCTTCCTGTCAATAATCATAAAAAAATAGTTGGTAATTGCGTTCCCCTCGCTAAATATATTTAAAAAGCTCTCCTCTCCAGCAATAAGATCTGTAAACTCTATGCTGTCTGGCTCTTTCTGGGTGGCGCCAAACATTATAAGTCTGTTTTTTACCTCTGGCTTAACCAGATCCTTTAAGGGTCTTTCTACCCCGAACATATAGTTACAAAAGCTTCCGCCAAAACCTCGATAAGCAATTTTATTGTCATAAACAGTAAAACCAAAACCTTTTGAAAAAAATCTCTCAATGCAGTGCTCTTTCTCAGACTGATAGAATATTCTTGAATAAACATCCTCACCATAGGCGCAGAATGAGTAGCTCACTCTATGATTTATCTTCCCCTCAAATACGAGCTTGTTAAGCATAGGAAAAATTTTACTCTTAAGTATGTTTTTTAAGCAATAAAAATAAACGCTTTAATAAAAAGGATTAGTCTATCTTATAGATGGATATTTTTTTCTGATTAATAAGAAGTGCCGTGTATTTTTCCTGAGGTGCGAATCTTATGCAATCCACATCTTTTACATTTATACCTATCTCTCCCATGAGCCTGCCTGTAATTATGTCAAAGAATCTGATATTTGAAAGATTTGCCACATAGCTAAATCTGTTTCCTTTTTTTGAGGAACACACATCCTTTTTCTTTTCGTAAAATCTTGCCATCACGCTTAGATGTCTATGAAAGCTATAAGATCCTTCAATTCTTGCCTCATCCATAATGGAATAAAAGATTTTGTTTCCCAGAATATCTGCAAAATCAATATATTTCTCTTCAGTAATTTTTTTAACAATATTTAGGGTTGGTATACTGAGAATATAGATCTCCTTATGCCCCACAAGCAGTGAGATGGTGTTTTCATGCTCACCGATAAATTTAAGACTCGCTGAATCAATTTTTATCTTTTCCTTGAATGAGTAGGTATCTCTTAGAGTCTGAAAAAATGAAAAAAAGGGGAGTTTCATCTTTTCAACAAATCCAACGTCTCCGTTCCTATATATGATTACCAGAGAGCCGTTATTAAGGGCATTTATATAAACCACATCTCCCTTAGGCATGTTAATCCTGCCCAGAAATTCCTTATCATCTATGTTATAGAAAAAAAGGTCTCCCTTGCTGTCTGCGGTTATAAGATTATTTTCAGTATCAATGGTAAAGGCTTTAATTTCATCATTTCTTAAAGGCACATTCCAGAAAAATGAAACTTTATTTTTAATTTTATTATTCAAAGCAGGCTTTTTATCTGTCTCAATCAGACTTTTAAGCCCCTCTTCTTCTACTCTTAAAAGCCCCACATTAGTTATTTTACCATCGGCTAAAGAAAACAGCCTTATCTCATCATCAAAAAAATATACCAGTTGATTTAAATCTTTCATCAGCCAGAGTTTACCTCCGCTAAAGCTTCCTATGCTGGCTGAATCATCATTTTTAAGATTATAATATTTAAAAGACAGGTTGGGCTGAGAATAGGACAAAGAGCAGAAAACAAGCATTAATGCTGTTGAAAAAACAGAAAAAAAGCCTTTCATTCTCATTTTTAAATTATATTTTAATTTTTTTTAATTTTAAAGAAAAATTTAAAAAATATTTATCTTTCCTTCAAAAAACTGCTAATTTTCTCCAGTTCATCCTCGAGGGGGAACATTTTTGCCGTTTTATAAGCATTTTGAGACAGCTCTTCATATAATTTTTTATCCTTTAAAAGCTTTTCCACCGCCTCAATAAGCTGATCTATATTTTTGTAAAAAAGGGCATTAAAATAATGTTTAGCATATACCTCAGGTCCACCAGATGGATATAAAATAACGGGCTTTCCTCTTGACATAGCTTCAAGCGGCGGCAGAGAGAACCCTTCTACCAATGAGGTTGAAAGAAGTAGCTTGGAACTGTCGATTATCTCTATAATTTCCAGTATAGACTCTGGCTTAAAAAAATCTATCCTGTTTAAACTATTTTCTTTTTTTATTTTTTCAAATAAGGATTGGTCCTGAGAAATTACTGCAATCGAAAGAGGAGATTCGTATTTTTTTAAAAACTCAAGAAAATCATTCAGATTTTTCCAGGGCTCTTTTCTGGCAAAATATACCAGATCATATTTAATCTCGTTTCTTTGAGGATATTCAAGAAAGATCTTCTGAGGTCCTATGGTTACTGTACATACCACCTGAGCACTTCTTTCTTTCATCTCCTTTTCAAGAAAGGCATTGGTAGTAATTATAGGTAATAGTTTATAGGAAATATGGCAAAATAGGTCTAGCAATCCCCCATAAACAGTTTCAACTAACTGAACAAAGTAGAATGCCTTTTTTTTATAAATCTTTGATGCAAAAAAGGCTGGATAAGCGGTAGGGAAAAAGGAAGCTACAATAATATCAAATGTTTTTAGATAAAATATGACCCTTAAAAGAAAATAAAGATATGCAGCGTTCTTTCTTTTAAAAGGAGTTTTAATTTCAATAATTTTCACATGTTCTGGGATTTCATAACTAGTTTTATTATATCCTTGGGGTAGGATAATACTTACGTCTGCCCATAAAGCAAGCTTTTTAGCCAGCTCAAGAAGGATCTTTGTGCCTCCCTTATCTTCGAGAGTAAGAATGAGAAGAGCTATTTTTTTCATTTATCTAACCTCACTTAAAGCATTTTTTAAAATCTCACCTATCTTCTGTTTTGAAGATATTTCAAGAATCTTTTTTCTCCCCTTTTTTCCGGCTGATTCAAGCTTATCATAATTTTCCTTAATAAAAAGGATTTTTTTCGCAAGCTCCTCTGGGTTTTCTGGCTCCACGAGAAACAGCTCCTCACCATCTTTAAAAAACTCAAGCACTGCCGGTGAACGTTCTGTAATAACAACAGCCTCACCGGCAAGGGCATCATAAACCTTGTTAGGGACCACTCTAAGCGCCTTACCCTCCTTTTTAAAAATGCCAAGAACTATATGACTTGACCTGATCTCATTAACCAGTTTATCTCTATCAATCCATTCAATAAACTCAATATTATTGATCCTTTTTTCCTTTGCAAACTGAAGAGCCTTTTTGTATTCCTGACCTTTACCTATCATCCTGAACCAGATATCTTTATCCTTTAGTATATCTGCCGCTTTAAGAATGGTTTCTATGCCATGAAGCGGAATGTATTTTCCCACATAGAGCACGGTAAACCTGTCATTTTTCTTAACCGAGACTTCTTTGTAGAGCTCATCTACGGCACCAACTGGAACAACTATAAACTTTTCTTTATCTATCCTAAAAAGCTCTGAAAGATAGTTTTTATGAGTGTTTGTATCGATAAATATAAGGTCTGAAAGGCTGAAGGAAAGTTTATCAATATAAAAAATTAGCCTTGCTATTATTGATTTTTCTTTGAAAAGCTTTCTGTCAAGCACAAAGGTATCGTAGAGAGATACCAGCGGGTTAAACAAGATCTTTTGCCCTTTTAGTTTAAACAAAGGATAGAAGAAGATTACATCCAGATGAGAGGGATAACCAATAAATATGGTTTTCATATCCTTTAAAAAGATAAGCTTAAAAAAAAGCTCCACATAGGCTAAAATAAATTTTATTCCCAATCTTAAAAGACCTACAAAAGAACCATATTTTTTTGAATCCGTTTCCCTTACTTCCTTATTTATCTCAATTACCTCCACATTAACTGCCCGAATAGCCTCTATGAAGGTAATATTCCTGGCATAGTTTTTTTCATAGGTACCAAAATAACAAACCTTGGGGCTATTTTTCATATCGATTATCCATAATTCTTCAATACGAGATTAGATACATACTCACCTATTGCGAGAGAAGCAGTAAGTCCTGGTGATTCAATGCCGATCAGATTTATAAAACCTGACAAACCTTTGTCTGACTCATCCTTTATAATAAAGTCTCTAACTCCCTGACCTTTAAGCTTTGGTCTTATACCCGATGTATCAGGAAATAAATACTCCTTTTCCAGCCCATCAATAATTATTGAGGCATTATCATAAAAAAAGTCCCTCTTATTCTCGTCTACCGAATAATCAATCTTATCTACAAAATAGGCATCGGGTCCAAACTTTAGCCTTCCAGAGAGATCAATGGTTGCATGGACCCCAAGACCTTTAAGCCCTTCATGGGGAAGCGGGTATATAAGTTTTTCTACAGGCGATCTTTTAGCATAATAGAAATAATCACCCTTGCAAAAGCTGATTTTATAGTTCTCCTTTTCAATATCAATACCCAGCATACTAGCAACTTTATCAGAATAAAGGCCTGCTGAGTTTATTAAAATGGTAGCGGATACTTTTTCTCCTTTTTGGTTACAAATGTAATAGCTGCTATCTTTTTTCTCAATCTGGGAGACCTCCTGACCGAATGCAAAGATAGCACCATTTTTTTTAGCATTATGATAAAGAGCCTTCATAAAACTATGACTATCAAAAATCCCTGTTTCCCTGGAATAGATAGCCATATCAGCTTTTACAGAGGGCTCCATCTCTTTTACCTTGTCCTTTTCAATTATTTTAAGCCCTTCTACACCATTGGCAATCCCTCTATGGTAAAGGTCAATAAGTTTTTCCTTTTCATCTTTTTTTGCCACAATAAGCTTTCCCGTTTTTTTGTAAGGCAGATTGTGTTTTTCTAAGAACTCATACAATTTTTTTCTACCTTCTACACAGAGCTTTGCCTTAAGAGAGCCCTCTGGATAGTAGATGCCTGCATGAATTACCTCGCTGTTTCTGCTACTTGTCTCCATACCAAAAAGAGGATTTTTTTCAATGACAAGAAGATCTTTTATCTTATGAGATAGCTTACAGGCGATGGAAAGTCCAATTACTCCCGCACCAATCACAATAACTGAAAAGTCAGCCAACTAATCAAACTCCGTACCGTAGATAAAGTTATCAGATCGGGGGTCATCTAACCACCGAGTAAGTGTTAGCCCCATCTTATCCTTATCGCTCATTAATGGACTGCCCTTCACTATACTATCAAAAAGCTCCTTCAGATCTTTATCACAAAGAGACCAGTCAATGTCCTCTGCTAAAGGAGATATGCCTGCTTCTGTTTCTGGAGCCCACCAGCCCGTGCACATATATTCAATTGTGGTCTCTTGAGTAAAAAAATTACCATGAGCAAAGCCTGGTGGCAACCAGATCCATTCGGAATAATCAGAGTTCTCATCTGCTGGCATATCATAGGCAATAATCTTTCCAAAGTATGGCGACCCCTTTCTAATATCAAGAACAAGATCTACCATTCTGCCTTTGATGGTTCTTACAAGCTTGCCCATATAGGGATTCCACTGAAAGTGTAACCCCCTTATTACCCCAGGCAAAGAATGACTCTCGTTTATCTGATAAAAACTAAATTTTTTAAAAAAATGAAGAGAGCCAATATCCTGAATCCTGAAGGTCTCTGTAAAGTATCCCCTTTTGTCTCTGAACCTTGCATATCTGATTACTTTAATATCTGGTATGGCAAGCTCTTTAACCTCTACTATCTTCAAAGCCTATCTCCTTTTTAATAGCATACTCTTTTTCTTTCACGTAAAAGCTTGCAAGAAGCTCACCTATAAGCCCTATGGATATAAACTGAATACCCACAATCATATTTAGAATTCCCAGCAGAAGCAGAGGTAGTCTTCCTAAAATACCACCATATTTAAATCTAAGATATGCCAGATAAAGATTTATAAAAAAACCTATAAGAACAAGTACAAGACCAAAAAGTCCAAAAAAATGCAGCGGCTTTTTACCAAATTTACCAAGAAAGATAATTGTGATAAGATCAAAAATCCCCGAAAGA
>JBEQAF010000085.1:0-8079 GCA_041640455.1 bacterium | reverse complement strand
TGCTAACCAGCTTTGATGTCTTTGCCACAGTAAAAGGTGGTGGAATTCTGGGACAGGCAGGCGCATTGAGACATGGGATTACAAGAGCATTGATTAAACTCAATCCTGATCTAAAACCTGCGCTTAAAAAGGCAGGCTTTGTGACGAGAGATCCAAGAGAAGTGGAAAGAAAAAAATACGGAAGACCAAAAGCAAGAAAGAGATTCCAGTTCTCCAAACGTTAATTTCAGGGAGAATATTTTTGTACAAAGCCGCTATAATTGGTGCTACAGGATATACAGGTGCCGAGCTGGTAAGAATACTGGCTCGGCATTCTTTTATAGAGCTCACCTATCTATCAACCCAGCAGTATGTTGGGAAAAGATTTTCTGATGTGTTTCCAGCTTTCAGAGGGATCTGTGACAGTCCGCTGAAAGAACTGAATTTAGAAGATATAGAAGCAGACGTGGTGTTTACTGCACTTCCGCATCACGAATCGTTTAAAGTTGTAAAACCATTGCTTGATAGAAAACTTAAAATAATCGATCTGAGTGCCGATTTTAGATTTAAGAGCTATAACAGATATAAAACATGGTACGGCAAACATCCGGAGTTTCATCTCTCCGAAAGGGCAGCTTATGGTCTTCCAGAGATTTTCAGAGATGAGATAAGAGGTTCAGATCTTATAGGCAATCCTGGATGTTATCCCACCTCAGCGATTATCCCGCTCTTCCCTTTATTAAGAGAAGGAGTCATTTCTGGTGAACAGATTATAATAGATAGTAAATCAGGTGTGTCAGGGGCAGGTAGAGGTCTGAGCCTGAAAACCCATTTCTGCGAAGTTTACGGAGGTTTTAAAGCCTACAACGTTACTCAGCACAGACATCAGCCTGAGATTGAGGAACAGCTGGAGAGGGCGGGCGCAGGAGTTTCGGTATTATTTACCCCCCATCTTCTGCCTATAAAAAGGGGTATTCTTACCACTGCTTACTCTATAATGAAAAAAGATGTCTCTGAAGAAGATATTTACGGTATTTATCAGAGCTGGTATGGTAAGGAGCCTTTTGTGAGGATATTGAAAGACGAACTGCCATCGGTAGAGGCGGTTGCGGGAAGTAACTACATTGACATATCTGTCCGTATAGACAAACATACAAATAGACTTATTACGCTTTCAGCTATAGACAATCTGACAAAAGGCGCATCCGGTCAGGCGGTGCAAAATATGAATATAATTTTTAACCTGCCAGAAGAAGAAGGGTTGAAGATTATCCCCCTTTACCCTTGAAATTATAAAGCTCTTTACTCCCAGGTCGTTTGAACATCCAGAAAAAATGTATAAGCTCAATTAGACAATAGCGACGGTTTTTGTGCTTTTTTTATTTTAAAATTTCGTTGTTTTATGTTATAAATATTGAAAATATTAGCAGTGTCAGACAGTGTTAAATTAAAATAAAATAATATTCTAAAGGGTAAAATTGGCTGACAGCTTGCAGAAATTTATTATTGAGCTTATTGATACTCTTTTTGGAAAAGATGCAGGTATTGGTAATTTAAAAGAAGGGCTTTTTAAAACTGCTGAGTATCTTAAGGCTGAATGTGCATGGATCAAGCTATGGGAAAAGGAGAAAGGCAGTAGCATTTTAATTGAATACAATCTTCCAGATAATTTAAAAAACCTTGAAGATCACTATCACAATCAGTGTCAGACACATAGTCTAATTTATAAAGAGAAAGAAAGTGATGTTTTTTTTCTGGATAACTGCGAACTAATAAAGCATAAATGTCTGAATATAAATGCAGTCACCTGCCATCTAACTATTCCTATAAGGTCTAACAAAAATTTTATCGGCACCTTAAATCTGGGATTTTCCTCATCACCTTCAATTGGTCAAAAAAAGCTCTCTCTTATCGCAAAAACCTTCGGAGTTGCTATAGCCAATTTTGCTTATCTTAAAAAGATAGAGGAGAAGAAAAAACTTCTTGAACAGAAAAGCAAAGATCTGGAAACCCTTGTGGCGGCAATCTCTCACGATATGAAAAATCCCCTAATTACCACAAAGGGTTTTTTATCTCTTATAAATAAGAAATACAACAAGAAAATGACCAAGGAGCTTACAGTCTATCTGGGGCATATAGAAAAAGGCATTCTCAGGATAGAGGAGCTGGTAAAAGATCTTATTAATCTTAAACAGACTGAAAAGCTGCTGAAGGCAAAAGAGCAGATAGATATGAGGGAAGCCATCAGGTCTGCACTTAAATACATTAAACCATTAATACGTCACAGACTGCCAAAGATAAGGATGCAGGGGGATCCTCCAAAGCTCTGGGGTAACAATATGGCTTTTTTTCAGATTTTTACAAATCTTATAGCAAATGCTATAAAATATACACCCGATGATAGATCACCAGTTGTGGTGATAAGTTTTAGTGAAAATGCAGATTACAATATAATTTCTGTTAAGGACAATGGTATTGGTATGACCAGAAGGGAGCTAAAGGAAGCTTTTAGACCCTTTAACAAGGTAAAAACCCTTGATAGGGAAGGTAGCGGAGTTGGGCTTTCCATAGTTAAAAGAATAGTAGAAGGTTTTGATGGAAAAATAGCGGTTAAAAGTGAGAAAAATGTAGGAAGTGAGTTTTTAATATACTGGCCTAAAAGTATTATGAATGCCGAAGGCGAGATTCGAACTCGCACGGGTTTGACCCCACTAGACCCTGAACCTAGCGTGTCTGCCAGTTCCACCACTTCGGCATAGTTAATATTATTGAATTTTTGTTTTAAAAAGTCAATTATGAATAACATGGAAAAAATTATAGAGAATATTTTTTACAGCTCCCTCGGAGTCAAAGAGGGAGAAAAAGGGCTAATTTTTTTTGATAATTTTAACGGAGATAGCAGATTAAGCGAGCGGGAGTATATTGTTAAATGTTTTGAAGGCTTTGCTCTGAGTCGGGGGATCAGTATTAAGCAGATGAAGATAAATAATACCGGTGGCAACGGGCTTGAGCCGGATAAGCTTTTGTGGCAAGAGACCCTGGGAAATGATTTTGTTGAGAATATAGAGAAGATGTTTGGTTGGGAAAAGATTGTAAAGAAGGAGATAGAGCTTGATGTATTGCTGAATATTGCTAAGTCTGTTGAGCTTAAGTTTGTACCCCATTTTGTGATTGCTCTTCCATATCACTCCACCAGCCATACCAGCTTCAGAAAACTACTAAACAAGCTGGGCACCAGATATATCAGTATGCCGATCTTTGATCTAAAAATGTTTGAGGGACCCTTAGATATTGATTTTAATGAGCTTGAAAGAGAGACAGTGGAGCTAAAAACTAATCTCGAGGGAAAGAAAAAATGCAGGATTAAAGATCAAATGGGGACAGATATAAGCTTTTGTTTTGGGGACAGAGAGTTTAAAGCAGATAGTGGAAATTTTAGAGATAGCGGTAGTTTTGGGAATCTTCCCGCAGGAGAGGTATTTATAGCACCGCTGGAAGATAAAACTGAAGGGGTAATAGCCATAACCTGGGCAGGCTGGGGAAGACTTGAAAAGCCCTTATTTGCTGAAATTAAAGCAGGGAAGGTGATAAGGCTATATGGAGATATGAGGCTTAAGGAGTATCTTGAGAATATTTTCAACAGGGATGATAGAAACAAAGTTGTATGTGAGCTGGGATTTGGTACTAACAGAGGAGCAAAAAGATATGATAATATTCTGGAGGCAGAAAAGATCTACGGTACTGCCCATATAGCCTTTGGAGATAATGTAACCTTTGGCGGTAATAATAGAGCTACGACTCATATAGATTATTTAATTTCAGAGCCTGAGATCCGGTGGGGAGATGATTGACAGCTTAAAGATAACCAGAGATATTCACAGTATTAGCGGAAAGCTGCTGGTTTCAAAGGATCAGGAGATAACGGCTGAGCTTTTAGAAAAAATAAGCAGTAAGCTGTTAGCAGCGAGCAGGGTATGGGTAAGACTTAAAGAGAGCTTTCTTTATAAGGACTTTTTCCTGCATACTGAGGCAAAACCCTACAATTTTTTCTGCAAAAAGTGTGGCAGAGAAAATATCCTTAATATTTTCGGAAGTATATCTGTTCCTGTCTCCATCCTTGAAGAGTATCATTTTATGAGGATAAAGGATGAGTATACTTACAGACACTCATTAAACACAGCCCTTTTGACCATTTGCATGGCTACTCAGTTTTATGATGACAGTCATAAAATTTATCAGGCTGCTTCCTCTTCGATCAGCCATGACATAGGCAAATCAAGAGTTCCAAGCAACATACTTCACTCGTCCTCGCCTCTAAGCAACCATGAGTTTCAGATTATCCAGGAACATACCATATGCGGAGCAGTGCTTTGCGGCTATTATTACGGAGATCCCTATAACGAGAATGCCATTGTGGCGCTGCGTCATCACGAAAAAAAGAACGGGACAGGCTACCCCTGCCGAATTCATTTGAAAGATAACATTGTCAGTTTCATATCCGTTGCCGATATATTTGATGCATTAATATCAAAAAGACCATACAGGAGCGAGCCTTTTGATGAAAGAGGTGCCATAGATATACTCTGTCAATCGGTTGAGAGAAATGAAATTAATGAAGATCAGGTGAAAATGATAATTCACCTTAACAGAAGAGAGCCTCCGCCACTTCCCACCTTAACCTATTCAAGGATATATAGAGGTTTTTATCCTAAACTGAATTACTATGGAATTAGAAACGAACATTATTATTCTTGACGCACCTCTATTAAGGTATCTTGAATATAATCTTAACAAAACCTTTTCCAGAGAGAAAAAACATCTCGAGATAGGCTTTGGCAACGGGCAGTATCTTATAGAATATGCTATTCAGAAAAAAGATGAAGTTTTTCTGGGTATTGAGTATGCAAAAAAGTATTTTTTAAAGGCGTTTCAAAGAGCACAAAGGCATAGAGTTTCAAATGTCAGGTTAATTTATGGAGAGGCTAACAGTATTTTAGAGCTGTTGTTTCCTGATGAGCTTTTTGATGTTATTCATATAAACTTCCCCGATCCCTGGCCTAAAAAAAGACATAAGGAAAGGCGGCTTATAAACGAAAACTTTGTCAAAAACTTATTAAGAGTATTAAAAAAAGATGGGATTATATTCTTTGTTTCTGATTATGAAGAGTATTTTATAAACAGTGTTTCAATTTTCAGAGATAATGGTTTAAAAGTCGAATACCTATCAGATATTCAAAACAGAGAAAGAATTGCCAAAACTAAGTATGAGAATGATTTTATAAGATCAGGAAAAAAAATTTTCTATTCTGTTTTAAAAAAATCTTGACAAACAATATTTCTTTTTTTAATATCATATTCATTAAGTTTACCAGTTTACGTTAAATGATTTTATAATCATTTTAAAACAGTGTTAGCAGGAGGGAAAGTGGAAGATAAACGTATTAAAGACGAGATGATTTTAAAAGGCGAGGATATAACCTTAAGCTTTGGTGGAATAACAGCACTGTTAAGCGTAAGCTTTAAGGTTTTCAGAGGAGAGATTTTTTCAATCATAGGTCCAAACGGTGCAGGTAAAAGTAGTCTTTATAATGTAATCAACGGATTTTATAAGCCCCAGAAAGGAAAGGTAATATTCAAAGATAAGGAGATTACCCATCTAAAGCCTTTTGAGATAGCCAAGTTGGGGATCGCAAGAAGCTTCCAGAATATTGAGCTTTTCAAACATATGACTGTTCTTGAAAACCTAATGCTTGGCAGACATATTCATATAAAATATGGACTGCTTGCGTCGTTATTTTATTTTGGTCCTGCAAGAAAGGAAGAGGTTAAGCACAGAAAAAGGGTTGAAGAAGTAATTGATTTTCTTGAGATAGAGCATATAAGGAAAAAACCTGTTGGCACATTGCCTTACGGTCTTCAGAAAAGAGTAGAGATGGCAAGGGCACTCTGCTTGGAGCCAGAGGTGCTTCTACTTGATGAGCCTATGGCTGGTATGAACCTTGAAGAAACAGAGGATATGGCAAGATTTATAATAGATGTAAACAGGGAGTGGGGTGTTACAGTTCTGCTCATTGAGCATGATATGGGTGTTGTTATGGATTTATCAGATAGGGTTATGGTGCTTGATTTCGGGGAGAAGATTGCCGAAGGTACTCCTGAAGAGGTTCAGAAACATCCCGATGTAATAAGGGCTTATTTAGGAGATACCGAAGGTGCATTTTTAGGAAGATAAGAGAGGGAGGATAAATGTCTGCAGATACATTTCCAAAACTGCTTGTAGAGAAGGCAAAGAAATACGGCTCAAAAAAGATAGCCTTGAGGGAAAAAGATTTTGGCATCTGGCAGTCTATTACATGGGAGGAATATCTTTTTAAAGTAAAATATTTCTCCTTAGGGCTTATCAGCCTTGGCTTTGAAAAAGAGGATAAGATCTCTATTATCGGAGACAACAAACCTGAATGGGTTATAGCTGAGCTGGCTGCCCAGGCTGCTGGGGGCTATGGTACAGGAATCTATCAGGATTCCATATTGAAAGAGGTAGCATATATAATTAATCATTCAGACACAAAATTTGTAATTGCGGAAGATCAGGAGCAGGTTGATAAAATTCTTGATATGAAAGAAGAGCTCCCCAATGTGAAAAAGGTTATATATTATGATTCGAAAGGTATGACAAGATACAGAAAAGAATGGTCAGATTATCTTCTATTCTTTCCTGAAGTTATAGAGCTCGGGAAGGAGTATGAAAAGAAGCATCCAGGGGTTTTTGAAAAAAATGTTGAAAACACAAAACCTGAAGACATCGCATGGATCTGCACCACCTCTGGAACAACAGGTTTCCCAAAGCTTGCCATGCTATCTCACAAAAATCTTATCTCAATGGCAACAAATCTGGGCAAGGTAGATCCAAAGTTTGATTCCGATGAGTTTGTGTCTTTTCTGCCGCTCCCATGGGTCGGAGAGCAGATGATGGCAATAGCCTCATCACTTCTATTCGGTTTTACTGTAAACTTTCCCGAGAGCACCGAATCTGCCCAGGCAGATATGAGGGAAATAGGTCCACATATTATTTTTTCACCTCCAAGAGTATGGGAGAATATGTGTGCATCTGTTCAGGTGAAGGTAATGGATGCCAGCTGGTTTAAGAGGTTCATGTTTGATCTGTGCCTGCCTATAGGTCAGAAGTGGTCTGAATATAAGTTTGATAAAAAAACACCACCTTTATATTTTAAGATACTCTATTATTTAGCCTATTTAGCCATATTTAAGCCGCTAAAAGATAGACTCGGTTTTTCCAATATAAGGTCAGCTATGACAGGAGGCGCCGCATTGGGTCCCGATACCTTTAAGTTTTTTCATGCTTTGGGCATATCTCTAAAGCAGATATACGGTCAAACAGAGATAAGCGGTATCTCCTGTATCCATCCGGATGATGATATTAATCCTGATACGATGGGTAAACCCATTCCGGAAACGGAGGTCAGAATATCTGAAGATGGAGAAATATTATCAAAAAGTCCGGCAGTTTTTGTGGGTTACTATAAACAGCCTGAAGAGACGGCAAAGACGGTTATCGATGGCTGGCTCCATTCAGGAGATGCAGGATATTTAACTTCCGACGGTCATATAGTTGTAATTGATCGTATCAAAGATGTAATGAGCCTCAGGGATGGTACCAAGTTTTCACCCCAGTTTATTGAGAACAAGCTTAAGTTTAGCCCATATATAAAGGAAGCAGTTACAGTGGGGCATAACAGGGATTTCATCGTGGGTATGGTTTGTATAGACTACGGTATAGTGGGCAACTGGGCAGAAAGAAACAAGATTAACTACACCACATATACAGACCTTTCTTCCAAGCCCGAAGTAATTAAACTTATAAAAGGTGAGGTTGAAAAGGTAAATAAAGGTCTTCCAGAGAATGCCAGGATCAAAAGGTTTGTATTACTTTACAAAGAGCTGGATCCGGATGATGATGAGCTGACCCGTACAAGAAAGGTCAGAAGACATTTTGTGGAAGAAAAATATAAAGAGATTATTGAAGCCATGTATGATGGTAAGCCTGAGATTAAGCTGGAGGCGGTGATCAAGTTTCAGGAT
>JBEQAF010000084.1:0-8293 GCA_041640455.1 bacterium | reverse complement strand
GGAAGAACGAGATAGATAGCTATGAGGGGTACTATGCCAGTGTGTTTTATAGCTACTTTGCGTCGCTGGGGCTGGATGTGAGATGTGAGGATACGACCAGTTATGGCAAGATAGACATGGCGGTAGTTATGAAACATGGGGTATTTATCTTTGAGTTTAAGCTGATAAAGGGTAAGGTAGAGGGTAGTGCGCTCAAGCAGATAAAAGAGAAAGGCTATGCGGAAAAATACAGGTCTTTAGGTCTTCCCATATATCTTGTAGGTATTGAGTTTGATAGAAAAAAAAGAAATATAAAGAGGTTTGAGTGGGAGGCTTACAGGGAAGCGTAAGGTGTATCTTGACTTCTCTAAAAATTCTGATAAACATTAAAGTACACCTGCCAGATACCATCGCCTGTCAATCCCTTTGTTATACCGAGGGCAGGTGTTAACTTTGCCCAGTAGCCAAGCGTAATATCCAGCTTGAGCTCCAGTCCGATGGCAGATTTTAACTCATCGAGTTTAAAAGATCTATCTTTATCCCAGACCTCTCCCGCATCTATAAAGACTGAGCCGTATAGCTTTTCTAAAAAAAGTGGTTTGGTACCAAAACCTTTATAGAGATATGTCAGCGGCTCTTTATATTCCAATGTTGCAGTTGTAACATAACTGCCCTGTGAAAATCTCTGCCCGTACCCTCTTAAAGGGAATCTGTTTAAAGGATCGGGAGGACCTCCTATCTGAAAGGCGTTCTGCGCCGTTCTTGTTTCATTAGAAAGCCCCAGATTTAAATAAAATCCCAGTATTTTTTTGTTGGGCTCTAAAAATAAGGGAGTTAAGAAGCTTGAGGACAAAACGGTTTCATAGCCCTTAATATGGGAGTTTAAAGCATCTAAGTACTGGTTATGTTTTAGCGAAAAGGATGCGCCTTTAGCTGTTCCTGGAGATAGAGGGTATTTTTTTGTGTCATTATAGTTTATCTCAAGAAATAGGGAGTTTTTATTCCCCTCAAAATAGTCAAACCTGTATCTATAGAAGGAAGATTTTTTTAGAAGTTCAATACCAGCGATAACCTTAGTTTTTTTTATCCTGATAGGCAATGAGGAGCTTAAAGAAAGCCCATCCTCCCGCTCCCAGAAATCATATGATCCATTGATTTTACTATAAAAAATAGGGTAAGAATAGGATTGAAGCATAAGGGTAGGTTCAAAGCTTTCATTAATATATTTAAAGCGATGATAGAGGTTGTTGCTCTCAAGTCCCAGATCTATCTCTGCATAATAGGTATGTCTTCCCAGCACATCCTGATTGGCTGTAAGTATACCAAAAACACCGCCTTCAGGATCTGATAGAAAAAAGGGGAGAAAAAACTTAGGATAAATGGAGCTTAAAGGGCTATATTCCTGTTCAATAAAGGGGCTATCTTTTGCTATTAGCTCTTCAAGCCTTTTGGGAGGCAGATTTTGTAAAGGAAAGCTAATCTCATTCTCTAAAAGATCATTTACCTTTAGATAAGACAGAGTGTAGCCTGAAGATGTGGGGGATAGAAAGTAGATGAAATCACCCACTGCCTTCGGATTTAGCATTCCATCCAGTAAATGGGTAAGCTTCTTAATGTTTTTTGAATTGAGATTTATCTTATAAAGATTGAATACGTCATCTAAATTGGATACAAAATAAATATCATTCAAATTTTGCGAAAAAAATGGATAGGCAATAACAAGAGAAGAAGAAAAGATAGTAGAAAGCTTTTTATTTTCTACCTCAAGTAGATTAAGAAAATAATGCCCTTCCAGATCCTTAGCTATAAATAAAAGACTTTTACCGTCAGGAGAAAGACTTATGTGGGAGAGTGAGAAACCTTTTTCTGAAAAAATCTCCCTTTCAGATCTGTCTTTGTCTATCTCTATTATTTTTTCATGCGGACCATCCTTTGAAATTAAAATAATCTTCTCATTATTTAAAACAAACTCTTTTACCCTTTTGTTGAATGTCAGTCTGCTTATTTTTTTATTTTTAAATTCATAGAAAAAAAGGTCCTGCTTGATATTTGAAGGGCTTTTGAAGATAAGCTGAGTAAAATACACTCCTTTATCAGTAAGTTTTATATTCTCACTAAAACTAGTTTTTTCGATGTTAAAGATCTCTTTATAGTCCGATAAATTTATTCCAATTAATCGATGTCCCATGTGGGGAGAGTATGTATCAACTGCCAGTATGCCTGCCTTTAAATCTACGTCAAAACTTTCTATCTCATCATAAATAAGTTTTAAGCTCTGGCTGGTTGTTATAGTTTGCCTCATAAGCCCTTCGATCTCTTCTTTTTTTTCTCTGATAAGATCATTAATAGCCTTCTCATACAAAGCAGAATAATCAGATCCAAAATGCCTTATGGGAACTCTGTTTATGATATATGGCAGGTTGCTGGCATGCTCATCAATGAGGTCTGAGATCTTATCAAAACCATACTTTTTAGCTACATATTCAAAAAAGACGCCACCCCAGAGATAGGGGGTATTTCCTTTTGGAAACTTATAGCTATCTCCATTTAACTCATCTATTTTTGGTAGATTTCCTTCTTTTACCGATAATCTCAAGTAGCTTTTAATAAGAGTGGAGTTTAGCCTCCCCTTACCAGTAAAAAAGCCCTCCCCATAGGTGGCAAACCCTTCATGCCACCATTTAGGCAGAAACACATTGGGTGGTGCGATAAAGATAAAGAAGGGAATAGCCGATGGGTTTTCAAAGGGGATAGCAGGTTTTCCAAATATTTTTCTCAATATTTTTGAGTGCCCAGCATTTGCATCCATAACAACCACATGAAGATACTCATGAGCCAATACGGTATCAATATAATTTATAAACTCTCCTAAGGTGGATTTAAAGTGAGGTGGTGTGAGATTTAGATAGATTCTGTTTTCAGGCAGAACGGTGGTCAGCCCGTCCAAAAAATCGCTGTAGTCTAGAATAACAATCTGAGTTTTTTCTGAAGGCGCATACTTTATATATTTTTGAATCTGCTCCCTGTAAAATTCAGATTTTTCTGATATGTATATGGCAATATCTTTTAAGCGGTCGGGGTAATGGATGTAAAAGTTTTGGGTTTCTATGGTTTTAAACCTATCTTTAGGATCGACTATTTTAAAAGCAAACAGGTTTTTTGAAAAAGTTAAGAGAAAAATAATAAAAAAAATTCTTTTAAGCACAAATAAATTTTAATAAAATCTAAGCAATTATCAAACTAAAAAAGGGGTATCTATGAAGGCAGGATTTATTGGTCTGGGGAATCTTGGTAAGGCAATGGTAAAAAGGCTTTTAAGCCAGAATGTTACTATTTCTGTATGGAACAGGACTAAGGAAAAGGCAAAAGATTTAGATGTCTGTTTTATGGACTCACCAAAAAAATTAATTGAAGAGAACGAAGTTATATTTATAAACCTTTTCGATAGTGAGGCTGTTTATTCGGTATTTCACATGGAAGATGGAGTGTTAGCGGCTAAGCTTACAGATAAGATAATTATCGATACCACAACTAATCATTTTGAAAAGGTTGAGTATTTTCATAAGGAGATTTCAGATAGAGGGGGATTTTATATTGAAGCACCTGTACTTGGTAGTGTAGCGCCAGCTTTATCAGGAAATCTAACTATCTTAGTTAGCGGAGATGAGTCTGCATATAACAGGGCTATGACCTATTTAAACATTCTTGGTAGCACTATATTTTATTTGAAAGATATCGGAATGGCATCAAAGGTAAAGCTTATAAATAATCTACTGCTGGGTGTTTTTATGGCTGCCATATCAGAGGCGGTTGTCTTAGGAGAAAGGACTGGTATTAAAAGAGAGATGCTCATAGATATACTGCTTAAAGGTGCTGGAAACTCTATGGTTTTAAACGCAAAGAAAGAAAAGCTTTTAAAAGAGGACTTTTCTCCCCATTTCTCGTCTGCATTAATATATAAAGACCTTCATTATCTTCAGGATCTGGCAAGAAAAACTAAATCTCCCATGTTTTTAGGTAGTCTTACCAGAGAGCTTTACAGTATGACTTTTAATAGAGGAGAGGATAGTCTTGACTTTTCAGCTATTTTAAAGCTGTTTAAATAAAATACATATACCTTTTTTCTACCTCTCTCGGAATTTTTAATCCCTCGGCAATCTCACACAGCTTCTGGATGGATACACTATCAAAAACTGCCTCAACATCCTTTGACATCTTGTCCCATATAGGCTGAGTAACGCAGTCATCAAAATTATCACATATCTTTGATTTTTTTTTGCATGACACAAGCTCAAACTTACCTTCAGTAGCCCTGTAAATATCTCCAATTGTTATTGATTCAGGTTTTTTTTTCAGTGTGTATCCACCTTTGGGTCCCCGTTCACTTTTTACGATACCAGCCTTCTTCAAACGGTGAAATATCTGTTCCAGATATCTCGGTGATATATTTTGTCTTTCGGCTATATCTTTTACCTGAGCTGAGCCCCCTTCGCAATGGTAAGCTAAATCAAAAATGGCTCTTACCCCGTATCGGATTTTAGTTGATAGTTTCATACATTTACCCTATTTTAAATTTGTAATACTTTATAGAAAAAAACACAAATTAAGTCAAGAATTTTAATAATCTTAAATTTTAATTTTAATTTAGCAGTTTTTATGTTACAAAAAAAATATGAAGATCGCCATTATTTCTAAAAAAAGTGAGAAAGCTCAGCAGTATTCGGAAGAGTTTTTAAGCTGGTTAAACAAAAGGTCAGTAAGAGCAAGGATATTTAAAAGCAGTTTTACATCTCAGGATCTTGATGATGTCCAGCTTGTGGTGGTGGTGGGCGGAGATGGTACGCTGCTTCACACAGCAAGAACCATAAAAAACCTTAACATCCCCATTGTGGGGATTAATATGGGTGGACTTGGATTTCTGACAGAGCTATCTCCTGAAGAGGCTTATAAAGCCTTCGAAGAGTTTTATCTTAAGGGGGTTATGGAGATTACAAAAAGGATGATGCTAAAAGTTTCTCTTTTGAGAAAAGGCAGGGTTATAAAAAACGATGAGGTATTAAACGACTGCGTTATTAATAAAGGCAACATTGCCAGAATAATTGAAATGAATGCCTATGTAAATGATATGTTTTTATATTCGCTTAAGGCAGACGGGCTGATAATCTCAACTCCTACAGGCTCTACCGCTTATGTGTTGTCTGCCGGTGGTCCCATTCTTACACCAGAACTTCGTTGTATCACACTCTGTCCTATCTGTCCCCATACTCTTACAAACAGACCTATTGTGCTATCCAATGATTCAGAGGTAAGGGTCACCATTATGTCTGATTCGGAAGTATTTCTTACCCTTGATGGTCAGGAAGGACTGGAGCTTAAAACTGATGATGAGGTTATTGTGAAAGAGTCAGAAATATTTATCTCCATAGTTAAATCACCATTTAAGAGTTATTTTCAGATTCTTAGAACAAAACTTCACTGGGGTATTAGATAGTGCTACTGGAGCTCAGGGTTAAAAACTTTGCCATAATAAATGAGGCTTCGGTAAGTTTTGAAGAAGGTTTTAATGTGCTTACCGGTGAAACTGGTGCGGGAAAGTCCCTTCTTGTGGATGCCCTTCTTCTATTTTTTTCGAGGGGTGGAGGAGATTATATAAAGAGTGGAGAAGATAAAGCCTTTGTAGAAGCCTGCTTTGAAATGGACGAGGATATAAAAAAAGATTTTCATGAGCTTGCAGGAGAGGAGTTTATCGTTCTCAGAAAGGTTCTACAAAGAGATGGCAAAACAAGAAGTTATATTAACGGCGGCTATGTATCTCAAGGCACCTTAACTAATCTGTTTCACAGACTTCTGCATATATACGGACAAAGCGAGGAGAGAGAACTATATGATGCAGGCTACCATCAGGAGTTGTTTGATTTATATGCAAGAGCATCCTCAAAAAAGAAAGAGCTGGCAGAGCTTGTGAGGAAAGGTAAAGAGATTAAAAAGGAGCTTAAAGATCTACTTGATCAAGAAAAAAGCAGAGAGAAAGAGATGGACTATCTAAAATACCAGATAGAAGAGATAGAATCGGCAGAGCTTGATGATGAAGATGAGGAAGAGCGGCTAAAGCAGAAAAGGGAGATACTACAGTCAAGAGAAAAGATGATAACTAATCTCAGTCTGGTATATGAAAGCATTTATGGAGGAGAAGGCTCATGTTATGATCGTCTGGCAAGGGCTGAAAAACTGGTCATAGAACTGCCTTTACAGGGCACAGAAATATCAGATCTGGCAGACAGGCTTTCTTCTCAGAAAGAGGAGATAAAAAACTTTAGCATAGATATACAAAGTTTTATAGACAAGCTTTCGGAGGAGGAGCTAAATATCAATGAGGTTGAGGAGAGGCTCAATACCATTAACAAGCTAAAGAAAAAATACGGCTTTTCCATCAGAGAGATAAAAGGCACGCTGGCTGATCTGAAAAAAAGATGGGAGAACCTTCAGAGAATTGAGGTTTATAAAGATGATGTAGAAAAAGGTCTGAATCTGATCCGTTCAGATATTAAAAAAATTATGCAGGAGCTCAGTCAGATACGGGCAAAAAGCAAAAAGGGCTTTGAATCTGATATTATAAGAGAGCTTAAAGATCTGGGGATGGAGAAGGCGGACTTTGAGGTCAGGATCGAAAAGCTTAATTATGAATCTCCAGAAGATATGCCAGAAGATGGAGATGAGAAGATAGAGTTTTATTTTTCCGCTCATAAAAGCGAAGAAAAGAAACCTTTGAGCAGAATAGCATCAGGCGGAGAGCTTTCAAGAATTATGCTGGCGATAAAAAACATTATTCCAATGGAGAAGAAAAAAACCTTTATATTTGATGAAGTGGATAGCGGAGTGGGTGGGATTACTGCCGAGATGATAGGAAGAAAGTTAAATGAGATATCAAAGAGACATCAGGTGCTCTGCATAACCCATCTACCTCAGGTTGCCGTGTTCGCCAATAATCATATTGTTGTGCAAAAAAGGGAGATAAATGGTAAAATTAATGTATCCATTAAGAAGATTACCGGTGAGGAAAGAGTAGACGAGATAACAAGGATGCTTGGCGGGGAGAGGGAGTCGAAAGGAAGGGATTATGCCATAGAGATGATTAAAAAAGGAGAGAGAGTTGATCAGGAAAGCAAAGGTTGTAGATGGTAAGAAGATACATCAGCTTCTTCTGGAGGGTGCTAAAAAAGGAGAACTGCTACCCCGTTCTCTTAACGAGATTTATGATAACATCAGAGACTACTACGTGGTTTATGAAGCTGATGAGTTGGTTGGTGTTTCTGCCCTTCATATATGCTGGGAAGACCTTGGAGAGGTAAGATCCCTCATGGTCAGGGATGACAAAAGGAAGTCTGGTATTGGCTCTCTGCTTTTAAAATCCTGCATTGATGAGGCGGTTAGCCTCGGACTTAAAAAGGTTTTTGCCCTTACATATCAGGTGGATTTTTTTAACCGTTTTGGCTTTAAGGTTATTGATAAAAAGGAGCTACCCCACAAGATCTGGTCTGATTGTATTAAATGTTCAAAGTTTCCTGACTGCGATGAGATTGCAGTCGTTAAAACTTTATGAGAGTATTTACATGGAAGAGCTGATAAAAATTATATCAAAAAGATTTAAAGATTTCGATATCTGGCAGGAGAAAAAAACTGTCAGAGTGCTTGAGGTGTCTGAAGGCAACAAAAAAATTGATTATATTTCCAGCCTTAACAGTGCCATCAGGGTTTTCGAAGAGGGGAAGAAGGGTTTTGTTCATATCAGCGGTAGCAGTTTTGATGATGATATGATAATTGAAAATATTAAATTTTCTTTAGACAGATCTTTTAAAGATGAAGCAAACGTGCTACCTGAACCCACTATGGAAGATGGTGGTTACTATGGAGATAGGGAAAGCACACTGCCATCTGCCTCTGAGTTTGATGAAAAAATAGGCGTTCTTGACCATATTTCTGGGAGCTTTAAAAAACTTAAAAAGATCGAGCGGATTAGCGCAAGCGGAGAAGAAACCGAGATCACATTTTATAACTCTCGAAAAGGTTTTTGTAGTCAGAGATTTATAAAAACCGCAATTGGTATTGTGGTTGTGGCTGAAAATAGAGGTGATGAAAAAATAGAATGGGACTATAAGGTAGCAGAAGATCTTAAAAGCATTGATCCAGTGACGATTCTTGAAAATGCCTATGGCCGTGCAATTAATATTCTAAATGGTACCCCCGTTCAAAGTGGAAGATATTATATATTTTTTGATAGCAGGTCTGCAGCAGAATTTCTCGAAGTTCTGGCAAA